>SHVN01000035.1 GCA_009694215.1 Xanthobacteraceae bacterium | reverse complement strand
GTCATCCTCAAGGGGGATGCGCGCTCGCTGCATCGCTCGGGGCAAGGCTGGCGCGTCGATACCGACGAGGGGCCTGTCGATGCCGGTCAGGCCGTGATCGCGCTCGGACCCTGGGCGCCGGATGTGCTCGGGCCGCTCGGCATCCGGCTGCCGCTTGCGTTCAAACGCGGCTATCACCGCCATTACGGCTCGGTCGGCAACGCCGGATTGACGCGGCCGATCGTGGACACCGACTACGGTTATTGCCTGGCTCCGATGGAGCAGGGCATCCGGCTCACCACCGGCGCCGAATTCGCCGGCCGGGACGACGCGCCGACGCCCGTGCAGATCGACCGGGTGCTGTTGGCCGCGCGCGCGCTCTATCCGCTGGGCGAAGGGATCGAGGAGCTGCCTTGGATGGGATCGCGGCCGTGCTTTGCCGATTCACGGCCGGTGATCGGGCGCGCGCCCGGACAGCCCGGCCTGTGGCTCGACTACGGCCACGCACACTGGGGTTTGACGCTGGGGCCGGTGAGCGGCCGGCTCATCGCCGAAATGATGGCCGGAGCGGTCCCGTTCTGCGATCCTAAGCCCTATTCGGCCGAGCGTTTCAGCTAGCGAAGCGGTCGCGCCAGCTTGGCAGCGCGCCGGGGAACGGCAACGCCCGCGCCTCGTACACCCCGCGAGCGATGGCGCGAACAACGACGTCGGCGGCGAGCGTGCCAAGTTCAGCCAAAGCAAAGATCGGATCGGGCAATGCGATCGCGCATGTCGCCGCTGCGAACACGATGTCGCCGTCGAGCGGGGTGTGGACCGGACGGAGCGCGCGGGCGAGGCCGTCCTGCGCCATGATGGCAAGACGCTGGGCCTGCGGCTTGGTCAGGATTGCGTCGGTCGCAACCACGACCAGAGTGGTGTTCTCGCCGGGCCCGCCCTTGCCGCGATAGGCGAGCGCCTCCGGGCCGACGAAGGCCGGTGAGCCGCGACCGCCGAACTCCTTGTCGCGCTCCACGGGAGCCGCCCAGAAATGCGGGCCGCCGCCGATGACCGCCGAGCCGACGGCGTTGACGGCGGCAACCGCGCCCACGGCGATGCCGCCGCGTGTGATCGCGGACGCGGAGCCGAGCCCGCCTTTCAGGTCCACCGTGGTGGCGCCGAGACCCGCGCCGACGCTGCCAAGCGCGAAGTTTTCAGCGGCATTGACGCAGGCGTGGTAGCCGAATTCACGGAAGGGCGGATAGCGGCCCCAGTTCTTGTCGCCGCCATTGAGCAGATCGAACAGGTTCGCCGCTGGCACGATCGGCACCACCGCGTCGCGGATCTGGAAGCCTCGGCCGTGCTCGCGCAGCCATGCCTGCACGCCGGAGGCGGCATCGAGGCCGAAGGCCGAGCCGCCGGACAGCACAATGGCGTCGATCCGTTCGACCGTCGCCGCCGGATCGAGCAGCACGCACTCGCGCGTGCCCGGGCCGCCGCCGCGAATGTCGGCGGCCGCGACCGCGGGCCGGTCGAACATGACGACGGTCGTCCCCGAGCCGAGCTTTTGGTCGTCGGCATGGCCGACGCGGACGCCGGCGACGTCGGTGATGAGATTTCTCGCCAAGCGGGCCTCCAAAGGGGCGACAGACGCAGATCATACCAGATCAAGGGCCGAACATCACCGCCAGCGGCGGCCGTCCCGCTTGCGCCCGCGCGCGGCGCCATGCATCTAGACGCCATGACGCCAGACGTGACCCTTCTCGCCGCACTCCTTGCCGGGCTGGTGAGTTTCCTCAGCCCCTGCGTGTTGCCGCTGGTGCCGCCCTATCTCGTCTACCTGGCCGGATCGTCGCTGGAGCGGCTGACCGACGACGACCCGGAGACCGGCTCGCTCCGCGACATGCTGCTGGCGGCGTTTCTGTTCGTCTGCGGATTCTCCACCGTATTCGTGGCCCTGGGCGCGAGCGCCAGCGTATTCGGCGCGATGATCCGAGCCTATTCGGCCGAGCTTTCCATCGTCGCAGGCATCGCCATCATCGCCATGGGGCTGCACTTTCTGGGGGTATTCCGCATCGGCGTCCTGCTCCGCGAGAAGCGGATGGAGATGGTCAGGCCGGTTGGCCTGTGGGGCGCGTATGCGATGGGCCTTGCCTTCGCCTTCGGCTGGACGCCGT
This sequence comes from Xanthobacteraceae bacterium, assembly GCA_009694215.1. GTDB lineage: Bacteria > Pseudomonadota > Alphaproteobacteria > Rhizobiales > Xanthobacteraceae > Z2-YC6860. The sequence continues at coordinate 22,665 of SHVN01000035.1, read as the reverse complement.
GCATCGGGCCGATTCTGGCCGTCATCCTGTCGGTCGCTGCCTCCGAGCAGACGGTGGCGCGGGGCGCGGGCCTGCTCGCGGTCTATTCGCTTGGGCTGGGCATCCCGTTCATGCTGGCGGCGCTGGCGGTCGAGCCGTTCGCGGCCTTCCTCGTGCGCTTTCGCCGCCATATCGCGCAGGTCGAGCGTGTGATGGGCGGTCTGCTGGTGCTCACGGGCATCGCGTTTCTCACCGGTTCTGTTTCGCAGGCGAGTTTTTGGCTCCTGGAGATGTTTCCGGCGCTCGGCAGGATAGGGTGAACAAAAAACCCGCCCCGGAAACCGGGGCGGGCTGTGTTCGCCAAAGCGTTGCGTTCGTTCAGGAGCCTTTGCCGGCCGGGATTTCGTCGTACTTGCCGTCCTTGCCCCACTTGTAGAACACGTAGTCCACCGTGGTGATGTCGCCCTTCTTGTCGTAGGCGATGGGCCCGAGCACGGTGTCCCACTTGCCGCCCTTGATGGTCTCGGCGACCTTCTTGGCGTCCATGGTCTTGGCCTTGGCCACGGCCTGCGTCCAGATCTGCATCGCGGCGTAGGTGTAGAGGGTGTAGCCCTCCGGATCGACGTTCTTGTCCTTGAACTTCTTCACCACCGCGGCCGCGGTCGGGCGCTTGCGCGGATCGGAGCCGAAAGTGAACATCATGCCTTCTCCCGCGGCGCCGGTGATCGACCAGAACTCGTTCGTTGCGATCGCGTCGCCCGAGATCATCTGGCTGGTCATGCCCTGGCCGCGCATTTGACGTAGAATTAGGCCGGCCTCGGTGTGGTAGCCGCCGACATAGACCACGTCGATCTTGTTGGCCTTCATCTTCGACACGAGCGAATTGAAGTCCTTGTCGCCCTGCGTATAGGCCTCGTACATTTTCTCCTTCGCGCCGGCCTTGTTGAGTGCCTTCTTCATTTCGTCGGCGAGGCCTTTTCCGTAGGTCGACTTGTCCTGAAGGATGGCGATGTTCTTGCCCTCGTAGGTCTTGGCGATGTAGTTGCCGGCAACGGTGCCCTGCTGGTCGTCGCGGCCGCAAACGCGGAACGTGTTCCACAGATTGCGTTCGGTGAAGGTCGGATTGGTTGAGGCCGGCGTGATCTGAAGCACGCCGCCGTCGGCGTAGGCCTCCGACGCCGGGATCGACGAGGACGAGCAATAGTGCCCGACCACGAAAGGCACCTTCTGGCTGGCGAATTTCTCGGCGACCGCGCGCGCCTGCTTCGGATCGCAGGCGTCGTCGCCGACTTCGAGCTTGAGCTTCTTGCCCATCACGCCGCCGGCGGCGTTGATGTCGGCGACCGCGGCCTCCGCGCCGTTCTTCAACTGCGTGCCGAACGAGGCGTACTGGCCGGTAATCGGCCCGGCGACGCCAATACTGATATCCTGGGCGGATACCGTGCCCGTGAAGGCCAAGCCCACACTCAGCGCCACGCCTGCAAGCCACATCGTCTTCATACCATTCTCCTCAAGTTGCGGACCTCTGACCTCATTGTCGCCCCGGCCGCGAAAAGTGGATAGGCGTCATTTTGTCCGGTTTTTGCCGCCGGGTCACCGGGGCAATGGATGGTTCCTGACTGGAATTTCCTCGCTCCCAGCGCGGGTGCGCCAGGTCAGGGGGCCGGTTCGCTCATAGAGCCAGTGATATTGCGTCGCCATTTGGGTGGCGCGGGTCATCCGCCACGCCAGCGCGCCGACGATCACGAGGTAGAGAGTGTCGATGATGTATGACGCAGGCGACAGCAGGGTGGTCTCGAACAGCGCGAAATGCACGAAGCGGACGCCTGCGCCGAGCATTGCCATGTAGATCAGCACATTCCAGAACGGCCGCCAGGTCTGGGCGATGGCGCTCCCGGCCAGAAACGCCGCCCCGCCGCCGATCGCGCCGGTGACCAGCGCAATTTGGAGGAGCGACTCGGAAGCGTAGAGATCGTCCATGATGCCTTTACGGGCGGGCGACTGATTCAGCTAGGATGGTATCACACCGGATCGAGAAAGGGCGTTGCAATGCCGAGGTCTTCCCGTCCCAATTTTCTGCTGTTCATCACCGACCAGCATCGCGCCGATTTTTTGGGCTGTTACGGCCATCCGGTGCTGCGGACGCCGCATATCGATTCCATCGCCAAGCGCGGCACGGTCTTCGACAAGTTCTATGTCGCCAGTCCCGTCTGCCAGCCCAACCGAGCAAGCCTGATGACCGGGCGGATGCCCTCGGTCCACGACGTGCGGAGCAATGGCATCCCGCTGTCGATGGACGCGGTGACCTTCGTCGATCTCCTGCGCGATGCGGGCTACCGCACGGCGTTGATCGGCAAGAGCCATCTGCAGAATTTCACCCCATACGACTCGATCATCAAGCGGGGGCCGCCGCGCGAGGGTTTTCACGAGCCGTCGTCAGGCTTGCGCCAGGCGCTGCGCCACGATCTGGCGGACGCCAAGTACGAGCAGGAGACGCCGGCCTACTGGGTCGCGCCGAACGCACATGTGCAGACGCCGTTCTACGGCTTCGATCATGTCACGCTGGTGCGGGCGCACGGCGACGAGGCCGGCGCCGATTACGACCGCTGGCTGGAGGCGCGCGACCCCAAGGCCAAGAATTTGCTGGGGCCGAAGAACAGCCTGCCGCACGATTACAAGGTGCCGCAGGCCTACCGCACGGCGATCCCCGAGGAACTTTACGCCACGGCCTTTCTTGGCGACCGCGCCTGCGCCTATCTCGACGAAGCGGCCGATGACGCGCCGTTCTTCTTGATGGTGTCGTTTCCCGACCCGCACCATCCTTTCAATCCGCCGGGCAAATACTGGGACATGTACAAGCCCGAGCAGTTCCCGGTGCCCGAGGCGTTCCAGCGCAACGACTGGACGCCACCGGCGCTGGTCGCAAACATCATCAACGAGCGCGAGGCCGGGAAGGCCAACCTCACCGGGATGGGCACGATCGGGGTGTCGGCACGCGAGGCGCAGGAAGCCCGCGCTCTGACCTGCGGCATGATCGCCTGCGTCGACGACGCCATCGGCGCGGTGCTCGGCGCGCTCGACAGGAGCGGGAGGCGCGAGGATACGGTGGTGATCTTCACCAGCGACCATGGCGACCATCTCGGCGATCACCGGCTGATGCTGAAAGGCGCGGAACAGTATCAGAGCATCGTGCGGGTGCCGTTCATCTGGACGGACCCGCAGGCCAAGGCTCAGCCGGCGCGGACCGATGCGCTGGGCTCGACCATGGACATCGGCTTGACCGTGCTCGACCGGGCCCGGATCGAGCCGGCAAGCGGCGTCCAGGCCAAGAGCCTGCTGCCAGTGATGGACGGAAGCCCGGTGCGCGACTCGGTGTTCATCCAGTACGACCACCAGGCCTCGAGCGCGGGCACCAACGTGCCGGCGCGGGTGCATACGCTGATCGACGGGCGCTACCGGCTGAGCGTGTTCCACGGCACCGGCTGGGGCGAGCTCTACGACCTGACGAACGATCCCGGTGAGTTCGACAATCTATGGGATCAACCTGCGCACGCCGGGACGCGCGCGCGGATGACGGAAAAGCTGTTGCTTACCGAGATCGAGCACGTCGACCGCGTGCCGCTGCCGACCCGGAGGGCGTAGTTACCGCGTACTGCCGCGGTCGTCGGAGGAAAACCCCGCCGCCTTGACGATCCGCGCCCAGCGATCGAGCTGAGTCTTGATGTCGGGCAGAAGCTGCGGCCCGGTTTCGCCGGTCACCTCATAGCCCTGGGCCTCGAGCTTGCTGCGCACCTCGGGATCGTTGTGCGCCGCCGTCGCCGCTTCGGTCAGGCGAGCGACGATGTCGGGCGCCGTGCCGGCTTTCATCAGAAGCCCGAACCACACGCGGGTCGTGAACTCCGAATGACCAAGCTCGGCGAAGGTCGGTACGTCCTTCATGGCCGGCCAGCGCTGGGCGCTGGTGATGCCGAAAGCCTTGAGCATGCCGGCTGCGTATTGCGGCGCCGACGTGTTGACTTGCGCAAAGCCAAACAGCGAATGGCCGGCGATCAGGCCGTTGGTCTGCAGGCCTGAGCCGCGGTAGGGCACGTGGGTCAGGTCGAGATCGAACTTCTCGTTCAACTGGAACCCCAAAAAGTGCGACGGCGTGCCGGGCGTGTAGGAGGAATAGCTGAGCTTGCCACGATTGGCCTTGGTCCAGGTGAGGAACTCTGCGAAGTTGGCGGCCGGAACGCTGGGATGCGCCACGAACACCAGCGGCGCCTGGACGCCTTTGATCAGCGGCTGGAAATCGTCGATCTTCCAGCGCAGGTTGCTGAAGACGCTGGGATTGATCTCGGTGAGGGCTTGCGTCCCCACCCAGATCAACTGCCCGTCTGCCGGCGCATCGATGATGAATTGCGCGGAGATGTTGCCGGTCGCGCCCGGCCGGTTCTCGACGATAATGGCGCGGCCAAGCGTCTTGGCCATGTGCTCGGCGATGATGCGGGCGTAAGGATCGACGGCGCCGCCCGGCGCGAGCCCCACGATGAAACGGATCGGCGTCGATTGCGCGAAACCGGCGGCGGAGGGCAGCAGCATGGCCGCTCCAAGGAGAGCCAAGCGTGCGAGGTGACGCAGCTTCATCGATGCCTCCCTTGACGTTTGAGCGAATCCTAGCGGTTCCGGAGCGTCTTGTCTAAGCGCGCCGTCTAGGCACCATGAGCCTCGCGGCGTCCGCCATCGAGATAGGCCGCGCGAACCTCGGGCCGCGCCAGAAGCTCGTGCCCGGTGCCGGACAGCGTGATCTCGCCATTGACGATGACATAGCCGCGGTGCGCGAGCTTGAGCGCATGGAAGGCGTTCTGCTCGACCAGGAACACGGTGAGGCGGTCGCGCACATTGAGCTCACGGATGGTGCGGAAAATCTGCTGCGCCAGCATGGGAGCGAGGCCGAGCGAAGGCTCGTCCAGGAGCAGCAGGCGTGGACGGCTCATCAGCGCCCGCGCGATCGCCAGCATCTGCTGCTCGCCGCCGGAGAGCGTGCCGCCGCGCTGGCGCATGCGCTGCTCCAGCAGCGGGAACAGCGTGCAGACGCGCTTCACGTCCTCGTCGAAATGCGTAGGGTCTGCAACGGTCGCGCCCATCTGCAGGTTCTCAAGCACAGTCATGTGCGGAAAGATGCGCCGGCCTTCGGGTGACTGTGCGATGTGGAGCCGTGCGATTTCGTGAGACGGCATCTGCGTGATGTCCCGGCCGTCGAACGTGATCGCGCCTTTGCTTGCCCGCGGATTGCCGAAGATCGTCATCATCAGCGTCGATTTTCCGGAGCCGTTCGCGCCGATCAGCGTGACGATCTCACCTTCGTTGACGTTGAGATCGATGCCCTTCAGCGCCATGATGTTGCCGTAGAAAGTCTCGACGCCGCGAATGGACAGAAGCGGTTCGGTCATAGCCCGACCTCCGCTTCGACCTTTTCCACCTCGTCGTCCTCGATGCCGAGATAGGCGGCGATCACTTTGGGATCGTTGCGGATCGCCTCCGGCGTGCCGTCGGCGATCTTCACGCCGTAGTCGAGCACGACGATGTGGTCGGAAATCTCCATCACCACGCTCATGTCGTGCTCGATCAGGAGGATCGAGATGCCATGCTCCCGACGGATGAATTTCAACAGCGCGTTGAGTTCGGCGCTCTCGCGCGCGTTGAGCCCCGCCGCTGGCTCGTCGAGGCAGAGCAGCACCGGATCGGTGCACATGGCGCGCGCGATCTCCAGCCGCCGCTGCTCGCCGTAGGCGAGCGACCCGGCGGGGTCGTCGGCGCGCGGCAGCAGCCCGGTGCGGTCGAGCCAGTAGTGCGCCTTGTCCAGCGCCGCGCTTTCGGCCGTGCGGTAGGATTTGAGCCCGAACAGTCCTGCAAAGGAGAAAGCCGACGCCCGCATCAGCGCGTTGTGCTGCGCCACCACGAGGTTCTCCAGCACGGTCATGCCGGCGAACAGCCGCATGTTCTGGAAGGTGCGGGCGACGCGCGCGACCTTTGCGACGCGAAAGTTCAGCAGGCGCTCCAAAAGGTAGGCGCGGCCGTCCGGATGCTGCAGGCGGATGAGCCCGGCGCTGGGCTTGTAGAAGCCGGTGATGCAGTTGAACACCGTGGTCTTGCCGGCGCCGTTTGGCCCGATCAGCGCGGTGATGTCGCTGCGCTGGGCGACGAACGACACATCGTCGACGGCAATTAGCCCGCCGAACCGCATGCTCAGGCGGTCGACGGTGAGAATGGGTTCGGCGGCGGCGCTCATGTTTTGCGCTCACCGAGATAGAGCGAAGGCTCGCGGGTTGAGACGAGGCCGCGCGGCCGCCAGATCATGATCAGCACCATGGCGAAGCCGAACACCAGCATGCGGTAGAGCTGGAACTCGCGGAACAATTCGAACCCGCCGAGCATAACGAGGGCGGCCACGGCGACGCCGAGTTGCGAACCCATGCCGCCCAGCACCACAATCGCCAGCACCAAGGCGGACTCGCCGAAGGTGAACGACTCCGGGCTGATGAAGCCCTGGCGCGTGGCGAAGAACGAGCCTGCGAATCCGCCGAACATGGCGCCGATGGCGAAGGCGGTGAGCTTGGTCGTCGTGGTGTTGATGCCGAGCGAGCGGCAGGCGATCTCGTCCTCGCGCATCGCCTCCCAGGCCCGCCCGATCGGCAGCCGGCGCAGCCGGATGGTGACCCAGTTGGTCAGGAGCGCGAGCGCCAGGATCAGGTAGAACAGGAACACCACGCGGTGGGTCGGCGAATATTCGAGCCCGAAGGTCCAGGAGAACGAGCCTTCCGCGTCGGCGAACGGTAGACCGAAGAAGCTCGGCCGCGGAATGCTTGAGATGCCGTTCGGCCCGCCAGTGAAGCTCTGCCAGTTGAGCAGGACGAGCCGGATAATCTCGCCGAAGGCGAGTGTCACGATGGCGAGATAATCGCCGCGGAGCCGCAGCACCGGGAATCCGAGCAGTACGCCCCAGAACGCCGCGAGGATGCCGGCGAGCGGAAGGCATATCCAGAACGACAGGTGAAAGTGCGTCGCCAGCAACGCATAGGAATAGGCGCCGACGGCGTAGAACGCGACATAGCCGAGGTCGAGGAGGCCCGCGAGACCGACGACGATGTTCAACCCCCAGCCGAGCATCACGTAGGTCAGAACCAGGATGCCGAGATCGAGCAGGTATCGATTCTGGTAGAACAACACGGGCACAAGCAGTGCGAAGATCAAGAGCGCCGGCGCGGCGAAGCGGCTGGCACTGGCGACCTGGCGCGCGAGCGAGGGCGGGATGGCGCGGCCGAGTGGGATGGGGCCGCGGCCGAACACCAGCGTTCGCAGAAACGAGCCGGCGAACACCAGCGCCACCAGCATCGCGAAAGTCTCAAAGCGCGTGGTGATTTCGAGAGCCCCCGTGGACCCCTGCTCGGTGCGCAGCCCGATCATGAAGAAGAAAAGTCCACACGCCACCAGCGCCGAGAGCGTGGCGTCCTTCAACGCGGGCAGCAGAGGAAGCGTTCGTGAGGAGCGCGCGGCTTCGTTGGACACCGGATCAATCCCGTCTCACACCTTCTCGACCTCCGGCCGGCCGAGAATGCCGGTCGGCAGGAAGATCAGCACGACGATCAGGATCGAGAAGGCGGCAACGTCCTTGTATTCGATCGAAAAGTAGGCCGACCAGAAGGTCTCGATCAGGCCAATCAGCAGGCCGCCGAGCATCGCGCCGGGCAGCGAGCCGATGCCGCCCAGCACCGCGGCGGTGAAGGCTTTCACACCGGCGACGAAGCCGATGTAGAAGTCGATCACTCCATAATAGAGCAGGTACATGATGCCGGCGACCGAGGCGAGCGCCGCCCCGATCACGAAGGTGAGCGAAATGGTGCGGTCGATGTTGACGCCGAGGAGGGACGCCATCTTCAAATCCTGCTCGCAGGCGCGCATGTCGCGGCCGAGCCGGGTCTTCGCGACGAGCCAGGAGAAGCTCACCATCAGCGCCACAGTGGTGAGCACGACGATGATCTGGATGTTGGAGAGCTCGACGTCGAAACCGTCGCTCGACATCAGCGTGTGGCTGCCGGTGACGATCGGCGGCAGCGGCTTGACGCGCGCTCCTTGCGCGATCTGAACGTAGTTTTGCAGGATGATCGACATGCCGATGGCGGAAATCAGCGGCGCCAGGCGATAGCTGTGGCGCAGCGGCCGGTAGGCGAATCGCTCGACGGTCCAGCCGTAGAGCGCGGTCAGCGCCATGGCGATTAGCAGTACCAGGAACAGCGCAATCGGGATCGACGTGACGCCGATCGCCAGCAGCGCGAGGAAGGCGATCAGCGCGATGAAGCCGCCGACCATGAACACATCGCCATGGGCGAAGTTGATCATGCCGATGATGCCGTAGACCATCGTGTAGCCGATGGCGATCAGGCCGTAGATCGAGCCGAGCGTGATGCCGATGATGAGCTGCTGGACGAAATATTCCATGCGTCCGACCCGCTCCCGATTACGCTCCCGAGCAAACGCCGTTTATCGCCGAATCCAAGCCACGGCCGCTATTATTCGTGCTTAGCAGGGGCGGGGGAAGCGGGCAACGCACAGGCTGTGCTTTTGCCCAGCCTGTGGTGTATTCCGTCGATCATGGACCCATCGATCGAGATCGCAGCGCGAGTGGTATTCGCGGTGGCCGTTTTTGCGGTCATAGCAGCGTGGGAGGTGTTCGCCCCGCGCCGGAGGCTTGCGGCCGGCCGGTTGTTGCGCTGGCCGAGCAATCTCGGAATTGTCGTGGTCGATGCGCTGGCGATCCGGCTGGTCGTTCCGGCCGCGGCCGTCGGCGCTTCGCTCTATGCCGCCGGGCATGGCATCGGCCTGTTCCATTATCTCAACCTGCGGCTTTCGCTCGCTGCGCTGCTTGGATTTCTTGTGCTCGATCTCATCATCTACGCCCAGCACATCGTGTTCCATCGCGTGCCGTGGCTGTGGCGGCTGCACCGCATGCATCACGCCGATCTCGACATCGACGTGACCACGGGGCTGCGGTTCCATCCGTTTGAGATATTGATCTCGCTCGGGATCAAGATCGCGGCAGTGCTGGCGTTTGGCATTCCGCCGGTGGCGGTGTTTGTCTTCGAGGTCGTGCTCAACGCCTCCTCGATGTTCAACCATTCCAACGTGTCGATGCCGCCGCGGTTGGATCGCATTCTGCGGCTCGTGCTGGTGACGCCCGACATGCACCGCGTGCATCATTCGGTCGTGCGGGCGGAGACCGACAGCAACTTCGGTTTCAATCTGCCCTGGTGGGATCGCCTGTTCGGGACCTACCGGCGCGAGCCGCGGGCCGGCCACAACGGGATGACAATCGGTCTGCCGGTGTTCCGTGACACCCGGGAGCTTCGTCTCGACCGCATGCTGACGCAGCCGTTCCGCAGCGACCGCAATAGTCCGGACCTGTCCGGCGGCGACCGGGGGCGCTAACGCTTGGCCGCGTTGTCGACCGGGCGTATGGTCTTCCAGGGGTCGGAACTGGTGGGGGTTGCGTTCTGCGCCTTCAGCCGCTTCATCTGAGCGTCGTACGCGCGCTCGATTTGATCCCGCTCCTTCTGCTCCCGCTCCAGCTTGAGCTTGTAGGGGTCCTTGTTTGCGGAGTTCACCTCACCGCCCTTTTGGGAGTATGCAGGTCCTGCCAGCATTGCCATCATCACAAACGCTGTAAAGTAGGGTCTCATGGTTGCCGCCCGGTTGCTCTGAATCGAAGTCGCACGACCATGATCAGTGTATCACGGCGGTATTCCGGCAAGGAAGAGAACGCCGTCGATCGCAAATGGCTTAAAACTTGGGAAATCGCATGAATCGTCAAAAGCCCGAAGATGTGGTGGGTGAGGCGCGGCCGTTTACCGGGCAGGAATACCTCGAAAGCCTGCGCGACGGCCGCGAGGTCTATATCTACGGCGAGCGGGTCAAGGACGTCACCACGCATCCCGCATTTCGCAATGCGGCGCGCACCATCGCCCGGCTCTACGATGCGTTGCACGATCCGAAGCAGCAGGACGTGCTGACCTGTCCGACCGACACCGGATCGGGCACCTTCACCCATAAATTCTTCCGTGTTGCGCATTCGCGCGAGGACCTAATAGGCCAGCGCGACGCCATCGCGCATTGGGCGCGACTGTCCTACGGCTGGATGGGGCGCTCGCCGGACTACAAAGCGTCGCTGATGAACGCGCTCGGCGCCAACGCCGCGTTCTACGAACAATTCGCCGGCAACGCCACGAACTGGTACGCGCGGTCGCAGAACCACGTGCTGTTCATGAACCACGCCATCGTCAATCCGCCGGTCGACCGAATGAAGGCGGCGGACCAGGTTAAGGACGTGTTCATCAGGATCCAGAAGGAGACCGATGCCGGCATCGTGGTGTCGGGTGCCAAGGTCGTCGCGACCTCCGCCGCGATCACCCACTACAACTTCATGGGCCAGAACGCGGCGATCCCGATCAACGACACCGATCTCGCCGTCATGTTCATGACTCCGGTGAACGCGCCGGGCGTGAAGGTGATCTGCCGGACCTCCTACGAGATGACGGCACAAGTCATGGGCACGCCGTTCGACTATCCGCTGTCGTCGCGCTTCGACGAGAACGACGCGATCTTCGTGTTCGACAACGTGCTGATCCCCTGGGAGAACGTGCTGCTCCACCGCGACATCGAGAAGATCAAGGTGTTCTACCCGCGCTCGGGATTCCTCGCAGGCTACCAGTTCCAGGGCTGCACAAGGCTCGCGGTCAAGCTCGATTTTCTCGTCGGCGTGATCGCCAAGGCGCTGCGCGCGGCCGGCTCCGACGATTTCCGCGGCAACCAGGCGATGCTCGGCGAGGTGATCGCCTGGCGCAACCTGTTCTGGTCAATCTCCGACGCCATGGCGATGAACCCGATGCCCTGGGTCGGCGACGCCGTGCTGCCGAATGCGCAGTCCGGCTCCGCCTACCGGGTGTTTGCCGGCGATGCCTATGCGCGAATTAAGGAGATCGTCGAGAAGATCGTGGCCTCATCGCTGATCTACCTGCCGTCGTCGGTGAAGGATTTCAAGAATCCGGCGATCGAGCCCTATTTGAAGCGATACGTTCGCGGCTCCCACGGCATCGACTACAAGGAGCGCATCAAGATCATGAAGCTCCTGTGGGATGCGATCGGCACCGAATTCGGCGGCCGCCACGAGCTTTACGAATACAACTACGCCGGCAACCACGAGGACATTCGCATCCACGCGCTGCTCAACGCGAAAGGCTCGGGCGCCTACGACCGGATGATCGCGCTGGCTGAGCAGTGCATGGCCGAATACGACGAGGATGGCTGGACCGGCGACACCTGGCTTGATCCAGACGAGATTGCAGGCGAGCCGGGCGGCTCTGCGTAGCACGCGGGACGTTGGGCTCGCTCCCAACGGAGGAATCCACTACATTGCCGGTATGAGCTGGATCGACCAACACCCTGACATGGCGGGCGCCTTCGCGGCGGTCGCAGAAGCCAAAAGTGTCGAGCAGAAGCTGTTCCGGGAGGCGATGAGCCGCCAGGGAGCGGCGGTGCACGTCATCACCACCGACGGGCACGCCGGCAAGACCGGCTTCACCGCGACCGCGGTGGTGTCAGTCTCGGACGCGCCACCGACGCTGCTGGTCTGCCTCAATCGTGGCGCCACCAGCATGCCGATCCTGCGGGGTAATGGGGTGTTCTGCGTCAACACGCTGCGCGCCGGCGACGAACTGATAGCCGACACCTTCGCCGGCCGCACCAAGGTGGCGCGCGAAGCCCGCTTCGACACGGGCGAATGGGGCAAGCTGGCAACCGGCTCGCCGGCCCTGATGAGCGCGGTGATCGCGTTCGACTGCCGAGTGATCGAAATCAAGGCAGTCGCCTCGCACGACATCTTTTTCGGCATTGTCGAGGCGATCCATCAAGGCGCCTCGGGGCCGGCGCTTGTCTATCATGATCGCCTCTACAAGCCGCTGTAACGCGCCGGCCTTCGGCGCGGCCTATTTGAATCGAATGACGTGTTCCCGCGTCATCGGCGTAAGGGTTGCTCACGGCGCGGGCCCGGTCGCCTGCGCCGTGATCCCGCCGCCGGCGGACAAACACCGAAATAAAAAAGGGCGCTCCGCGGAGTGCCCTTTTCATTTGAATTCCAGCTCGCCGGTCAGCCCGAGTAGTACATCTCGTACTCGACCGGATGCGGGGTGTGCTCGAAGCGGATCACCTCGGTCATCTTCAGCTCGATATAGCTTTCGATGAAGTCGTCGTCGAACACGCCACCGACCTTGAGGAAGCCGTTGTCCTTTTCAAGGTTCGTGAGCGCCTCGCGCAGGCTTCCGCACACCGTCGGGATTTTCTTCAACTCCTTCGGCGGCAGATCGTAGAGATCCTTGTCCATCGCCTCGCCGGGGTGGAGCTTGTTCTTGATGCCGTCGAGACCGGCCATCAGCATCGCGGCGAAGCCGAGATACGGATTGGCGAGCGGATCGGGGAAGCGGACCTCGACGCGCTTGGCCTTCGGGTTGGTGGTGAAGGGAATGCGGCACGAGGCGGAGCGGTTGCGCGCCGAGTAGGCGAGCAGCACCGGCGCCTCGTAGCCCGGGACCAGACGCTTGTAGGAGTTGGTCGTTGGGTTGGTGAAGGCGTTGATCGCCTTGGCGTGCTTGATGATGCCGGCGATGTAGGACAGGCAGGTCTCCGAAAGATCCGCGTATTTGTTGCCGGCAAACACCGGCTTGCCGCTCTTCCAGATCGACTGATGGACGTGCATGCCCGAACCGTTGTCGCCGAAGATCGGCTTGGGCATGAAGGTCGCGGTCTTGCCGTAAATGTTGGCGACCTGATGGATGCAGTACTTGTAGATCTGCATCCGGTCGGCCATGACCGTAAGCGGCGCGAACTTCAGGCCGAGCTCGTGCTGGGCCGAAGCCACCTCGTGATGGTGCTTTTCCACCACGCAGCCCATGCGCGCCATGGCGGCGAGCATCTCCGACCGCATGTCCTGGGCCGAGTCCTGCGGCGGCACCGGGAAATAGCCCTTCTTGGTGCCGATCCGGTGACCGAGGTTGCCGCCTTCGTAGGTGGTGTCGGAGTTGCTCGGCAGCTCGATGGAGTCGAGCTTGAATCCGGTGTTGTACGGATCGGCCTTGAACTTGACGTCGTCGAACACGAAGAACTCGGCCTCCGGCCCGACCAGGATGGAATCGCCGACGCCCATCGACTTGACCATGCCCTCGGCCTTCTTGGCGATGCCGCGCGGGTCGCGGTTGTAAGGCTCGCCGGTGGTCGGCTCGAGCACGTCACAGACCAGCACCATCGTCGTCTCGGCGAAGAACGGGTCGATGCAGGCCGATCCCGGGTCCGGCATCAGGCACATGTCGGACTCGTTGATCGCCTTCCAGCCGGCGATCGAGGAGCCGTCGAACATCTGTCCTTCGGCGAACGTGTCCTCTTCGATCATGGTGACGTCGAAGGTGACGTGCTGCCATTTGCCGCGCGGATCGGTAAACCGGAAATCGACGTATTTAACGTCGTTGTCCTTGATGGACTTCATGACATTCTTGGCGGTCGTCATCGAATGCGTTCCCTCTCGTAACGGGATATGACACTGAAGCGACCCCGGCGCGCTAGATCGCGTCGACTCCGGATTCCCCCGTTCTAATCCGGATCGCTTCTTCAATATTCGAGACGAAGATTTTTCCGTCGCCAATACGCCCAGTCTGGGCCGCGCGGCGGATCGCCTCGACGGCTTTTTCGACCATCTCGTCACCCAGCACAATCTCGATCTTCACCTTGGGGAGAAAATCCACGACATACTCGGCGCCGCGATAGAGCTCGGTATGTCCCTTCTGGCGGCCGAAGCCCTTGGCCTCGGTGACCGTGATGCCCTGCAGGCCAACCTCCTGCAGCGCCTCCTTCACCTCGTCGAGTTTGAAAGGCTTGATGATGGCCTCGATCTTTTTCATCGCTTCTAAACCTCCCGGGCCGTCCGAAAACGCGGTCGAACGCGCCGTATTCTCCGATAGCAGGGTCCGTGCCAAAGCGCCGAAATGCCCGGAAATAATTGGCTTTTCGGCTGATTAGCTGAACCTTGCGGCAGGGGGTGGGGCCACCCTCGGCCACTCCTGCATAACGATTAGGCTATCTGCCTAAGTCGCGGTCAAGGGTCCATTGCCAAGGGGTTTCATCGCGTTGTCCGGTGCGTTGTCCGCCGATACTGTCCGGTTCGATGATCGAATTGCTCACCACCGCGGAAATGGCCGAGGCCGACCGCCTGACGATCGCGGCGGGGACGCCGGGCATCGTCTTGATGGAGCGGGCCGGCCGCGCGGTGGCCGCCGCCGTGGCGCGAAAGGCCCCCCGGGGGGCGCAGACGGTCTGCGTCGTCGCCGGCCCGGGCAACAACGGCGGCGACGGTTTTGTCTGCGCGCGCGTCCTGGCCGAACGCGGCTATCCCGTCCGGCTGCTGATGCTGGGCGACCGGGGCGGGCTCAAGGGCGATGCGGCCGAGGCCGCCGGACGCTGGCGGGGTCCGGTCGAGGCCGCCCAGCCCTTGGCGCTCGCGGGCTGCGGCATCGTCGTCGATGCGCTGTTCGGCGCGGGTCTCGCCCGGCCGGTCGAAGGGCCGGCGCGGGCGATGATCGAGGCGATCAACGCGAGCGGTCTGCCGGTGATCGCCGTCGATCTGCCGAGCGGCATCAACGGTAGCAGCGGCGCGGTTATGGGCGCAGGCGTCCGCGCCAGCGAAACCGTGACCTTCTTCCGCCGAAAGCCCGGGCACCTGCTGCAGCCCGGCCGGCTGCATTGCGGGCCGGTCGCGGTCGCCGATATAGGCATTGCCGACAGCGTGCTGGAGAGGATCGGCCCGGCCATCTTTGCCAACGCGCCGGCGCTGTGGTCGGACCAGTTTCCCGTCCCCTTGCCGGGCGACCACAAATACCGGCGCGGGCACGCCGTGGTGGTCTCGGGCGATCTGTCGCACACTGGCGCCGCCCGGCTGGCGGCGCGGGGTGCGCTGCGGGCCGGCGCAGGCCTCGTCACCATCGCCAGTCCACCCGATGCGCTTGCCGTCAACGCCGCGGGCAATCTCGCCGTCATGGTGCATCCGGTCGATGGCGCGAAGGAGCTTGCGGCATGGCTCGCCGATCCGCGGCTCAACGCCATCGTACTGGGACCGGGCGGCGGGGTCGGCGGGCGGATGCGGGACATGGTCATAGCCGCACTGTCGGGCGAGCGCGCGGTCGTGCTCGACGCCGACGCGCTCACGAGCTTTGCCGAGGCCCCCGAAACGCTGTTTTCCGCAATCAAGGCCCGCGGCGCGGCGCCAACCGTTATGACACCGCACCAGGGCGAATTCGTCAGGTTATTCAAAGACCCGTTACAAGCAGCTGGAAACACATCGAAATGCGACCTCGCCAAGACCGCCGCTGCGGCCTCCGGGGCAATCGTGCTGCTGAAGGGCTCCGATACGGTGGTGGCGGCCTCGCAGGGCCGGGCGTCGATCACGGAGAACGCCCCACCGTGGCTTTCGACGGCGGGTTCCGGCGATGTGCTGGCGGGCTTCATCGCCGGCCTTCTGGCTCAGGGCATGCCGGCGTTCGAGGCGGCGAGCGCCGCCACCTGGCTGCATGGCGAGGCTGGCAGCGAGGCGGGACCTGGCCTGATCGCCGAGGACTTGCCCGAGGCGCTGCGCGCGGTCTATCGGCGGCTGTATGTGGACCTCGGCGTCTGGCCCTGACAGGGCCGCGTCCTCTTCTATGGTGTTTGCCGGCAACCCCGTGCTATAAGCCGCGCCGCTCGGCCAATGGTGCCGCGCAAAGCCTCCGGGCGGGCGTGGCGGAACTGGTAGACGCGCGGGATTTAGGTTCCCGTGACGCAAGTCGTGGGGGTTCGAGTCCCTCCGCCCGCACCACGCCGGGCAACGCCGTCTGGACCGGGCTAACGTGAGCGACGAAGCTTAGCCGCTTTTTCTTGGACGCCGTGCAGAGCGGCAAAAAACGAAGATTGTGGTGATGCAAGTAACCGAAACTGTCAGTGACGGCCTCAAGCGCGAATTCAAGGTCGTGGTCCCCGCAGCCGATCTGGCCAGCAAAGCCGATGTCCGGCTTGGCGAACTCAAGGACCAGGTCCGCATCAACGGCTTCCGCCCCGGCAAGGTCCCAGTCTCCCATCTCAAGCGCCTGTACGGGCGCGCGGTGATGGCCGAGATGATCGAGTCGGCGGTGCGCGAGGCCAACGCCCAGATCGTCACCGAACGCGGGTTCCGGCTGGTGCGCGAGCCCAAGGTGACGCTGCCGGAGGAGCAGGGCACCGTCGAGCAGGTGATCGAGGGCAAGAGCGATCTGGCCTACACCATGGCGATCGAAATCCTTCCCGCCATCGAACTTGCGGACTTCAAAGGCATCCAGCTCGAGCGCATGAGTGCCGAGGTGACAGAGGCCGAGATCGAGGAGTCTCTAGCTAAAATCGCCGAGCAGAGCCGGCCGTTCGCGGCCAGGGCCGAGGGCGGCAAGGCCGAGAGCGGCGACCGCGTCACGATCGATTTCACCGGCAAGATGGAGGGCGTGCCGTTCGAGGGAGGCACCGGCGGCGACGTCGCCCTCAACATCGGTTCGGGGCAGTTCATTCCGGGCTTCGAGGAGCAGCTGATCGGCGTGGCCGCAGGCGAACACCGCACCGTCAAGGTGACGTTCCCGCAGCTCTATCCGGCGGCACATCTGGCCGGAAAGAGCGCTGAGTTCGACGTCACCGTGAAGTCGATCGAGTTGCCGCAGGCCGTCACAATCGATGACGAATTCACCAAATCGCTTGGCCTGGATTCGCTCGCCAAGCTCCGCGAGATGGTCAAGGAGCGGCTCACCCGCGAGCACACCGGGATGTCACGGCAGAAGGTCAAGCGCAAGCTCCTGGACGAACTCGACGCCAAGCACAAGTTCGCGCCGCCGCCGAGCCTAGTCGAGGACGAGTTCAATAACGTCTGGAAGACGATCGTCGACGATCTGCAGGAGCGCAAGCGCACCTTCGAGGAAGAGGACACCACCGAGGAGAAGGCCAAGGAGGAGTACCGCGGCATCGCCGAGCGGCGCGTCCGGCTGGGCCTCGTGATCGCCGAGATCGGCGAGCGCAACGGCATCAAGGTGTCGGACGAGGAGTTGAGCCGCGTCGTCATGGACCGCGCCCGGCAGGTTCCCGGCCGCGAGCAGAAGGTCTGGGATTTCTATCGCAACAATCCCGATGCGCTGGCGAGCCTGCGGGCGCCGATCTACGAGGACAAGGTGATCGACTACATCCTCGAACTCGCCAAGGTCACCGACAAGCCGGTCTCGCGCGAGGAACTCTACAAGGAAGACGAGGCCTGACGGCGCTCTGCCGTTCGGCTCTTGCGCGCGGCTCCGCGGAACTTACGTGAAAGGCCTGTCTGACAAAGGTTTGACGGTGCACGGCGAAAAACGGCCGTGCACAAGTCGCAACCGGCATCGTTCCCGATTGCGGGTCCTCGTGTTGCGCGCCCGCGAACCTATATAGACTTGGCCAACAAGCGCGATTCGGTTGCGCGCGCCCGAGGAGGGGAGTTTGAGAGATCCTGTCCGTACCTACATGAACCTCGTTCCGATGGTGGTCGAGCAAACCAACCGCGGGGAGCGGGCCTACGACATCTTTTCGCGTCTCCTCAAGGAACGCATCATCTTCATCACCGGCCCGATCGAGGACGGCATGGCGACGCTCGTGGTCGCGCAGATGCTGTTCCTGGAGGCGGAGAATCCGAAAAAAGAAATCTCCATGTACATCAACTCGCCGGGCGGGCTGGTCACGGCCGGCATGGCGATCTACGACACCATGCAGTTCATCCGCCCGCCGGTTTCGACCCTGTGCTGCGGGCAGGCGGCTTCGATGGGTTCGCTGCTCTTGGCGGCTGGCGCCCACGGCCTGCGCTTTGCGCTGCCCAACGCCCGGGTGATGGTGCATCAGCCCTCCGGCGGCTTCCAGGGCCAGGCCACCGACATTATGCTGCACGCCCAGGAAATCCTGGCCCTGAAAAAGCGGCTCAACGAGATCTACGTCAAGCACACCGGCCAGCCGATCAAGAAGATCGAGGATGCGCTCGAGCGCGATTACTTCCTGACCGCCGAGGCGGCCAGGGACTTCGGCCTGATCGACAAGGTGATCGAGACCCGCCCGGAAGAGCCCAATCCCAAGCCCTGATTTCAGCCCCCGACTGCCGTAATTTTGATCGTTGCCACAGCCCCGAAAAAGCCACTGCGACGGGCGGTGTTATCGTTAATCAAATCTTGATTGTTCCTCCGCTAGCGTGCTTCGCTAGTATTTCAGGGGGTGGAGTCTGTGAAATGTGACTGCCGCGCTAAGGGTTCTTAGCGCGGGTGCTGCTAGAAATGGATCGATCCCGGGGTGCTGAGAATTTGCGCCACGGGGTTACGGAGAGCGGAATGAGCAAAGTCGGCGGCAGCGATTCGAAAAACACCCTTTACTGCTCGTTTTGCGGCAAGAGCCAGCACGAGGTCCGTAAGCTCATCGCCGGTCCGACGGTGTTCATCTGCGACGAATGCGTCGAACTGTGCATGGACATCATTCGCGAGGAGAACAAGTCCTCGCTGGTGAAGTCGCGCGACGGCATCCCGACGCCCAAGGAAATCCGGAAGGTTCTCGACGACTACGTCATCGGCCAGGACCACGCCAAGAAGGTCCTCGCGGTCGCCGTCCACAACCACTACAAGCGGCTCAACCACCAGGCCAAGCACAACGACGTCGAGCTGGCGAAGTCCAACATCCTGCTGATCGGGCCGACCGGCTCGGGCAAGACGCTCTTGGCGCAGACGCTGGCGCGCATCCTCGACGTTCCCTTCACCATGGCGGACGCGACGACCTTGACCGAAGCCGGCTACGTCGGCGAGGACGTCGAGAACATCATCCTGAAGCTCTTGCAGTCCGCCGACTACAACGTCGAGCGCGCGCAGCGCGGCATCGTCTACATCGACGAGATCGACAAGATTTCGCGCAAGTCCGACAACCCGTCCATCACCCGCGACGTGTCGGGCGAGGGCGTGCAGCAGGCGCTGCTCAAGATCATGGAAGGCACCATCGCCTCGGTGCCTCCGCAGGGCGGCCGCAAGCATCCGCAGCAGGAGTTCCTGCAGGTCGACACCACCAACATTCTGTTCGTCTGCGGCGGCGCGTTCGGCGGCCTTGAGAAGATCATCTCCGCGCGCGGCCGTTCGACCTCGATCGGCTTCGGCGCCAAGGTCGTCGCGCCCGAGGATCGCCGCACCGGCGAAATTTTCCGCGAGGTCGAGCCCGAGGATTTGCTCAAGTACGGGCTGATCCCCGAATTCGTCGGCCGCCTGCCGGTGGTCGCCACGCTCGGCGATCTCGACGAGGCGTCGCTGAAGAAGATCCTGACCGAGCCGAAGAACGCGCTGGTAAAGCAGTACCAGCGGCTGTTCGAAATGGAGTCGATCGATCTCACGCTCGCGGAGGAGGCGCTCGGCGCCATCGCCCGGAGGGCGATCGAACGCAAGACCGGCGCGCGGGGCCTGCGCTCGATCATGGAGGGCATCCTGCTCGACACCATGTTCGATCTGCCGAGCCTCGAAGGCGTCGAGGAGGTCGTGATCTCCAAGGAAGTGGTCGATGGCACCGCCCGGCCGCTCTACATCTATGCCGATCGCGCCGGCGACGCCGGCGCGACCGCCTGATTGCAACCAGTTGCGTTCAGAGTTGCGTGTTCCAAAGCCGTTCGCGTCGGAACCGGTGCGCCGGTAACTGCATCTGGATTGGTCGAAGAGCTGGTCGCGCGGCGGTATTCGGTTGAATCTACAAGCTTACTTGACACTCCGCCCCCCTGTATCCACCTAATACGGGCGAGCCTGCGCAGTGCGTGCAGATTCGCGGTTTACGACCCGGGCAGCGGTCCCGTTCTTGCTTGATGTCGCCTTGCGGGGGCGGCCTTTCTGGTTCCTGTCCGGCCTTCAGCATTCCATCGCGGCTGCGCTCATGCGGGCCATGACGGAGGGGCGCAACAACAAGGACCATCGCAATGACACTGCCAAAGCCACGTCCTCCGCTCACCTCAGGCGAAACTCGGGCTTACCCGGTGCTTCCGCTGCGCGACATCGTGGTCTTCCCGCACATGATCGTGCCGCTGTTCGTCGGCCGCGAGAAATCGATCAAGGCGCTGGAAGAAGTGATGCGCTCGGACACGTTCATTCTGCTCGCGACGCAGAAGAACGCCTCCGATGACGACCCTGCCACCAATTCGATCTTTGAGATCGGCACGCTCGCGAGCGTGCTGCAACTGCTCAAGCTGCCCGACGGCACAGTCAAGGTGCTGGTCGAGGGCGTGCAGCGCGGCAAGGTGCTCAAGTACACCGACCGCAGCGACTACTACGAGGCCACCGCCGTCGTGCTCGAAGACGTCATGGGCGAGAAGGTGGAAGTGGAGGCGCTCGCGCGCTCGGTCATCACCGATTTCGAGAACTACGTGAAGCTCAACAAGAAGGTGTCGCCCGAGGTTGTCGGCGTGGTGCAGCAGATCGAGGACTATGCCAAGCTCGCTGATACCGTCGCCTCGCATCTCGCTGTCAAGATTCCCGACAAGCAGCAGATCCTCGAGACCATGTCGGTCGCCGAGCGGCTCGAGAAGGTTCTCGGCCTGATGGAGAGCGAAATCTCCGTCCTGCAGGTGGAGAAGCGCATCCGCACGCGCGTCAAGCGCCAGATGGAGAAGACGCAGCGGGAGTACTACCTCAACGAGCAGATGAAGGCGATCCAGAAGGAGCTGGGCGACGAGGAAGGTCGCGACGAGCTCCAGGAGCTGGAAGAGAAGATCAAGAAGACCAAGCTCTCCAAGGAAGCCCGCGAGAAGGCGACGCACGAGCTCAAGAAGCTGCGGCAGATGTCTCCGATGTCGGCCGAGGCCACGGTCGTGCGCAACTATCTCGACTGGCTGTTGTCGATTCCGTGGAACAAGAAGAGCAAGGTCAAGAAGGACCTCAAGGCCGCGCAGGATATCCTCGACGCCGATCACTTCGGCCTGGAGAAGGTCAAGGAGCGGATCGTCGAGTATCTCGCCGTGCAGCAGCGCGCCAACAAGCTGACCGGGCCGATCCTGTGCCTGGTCGGGCCTCCCGGCGTCGGCAAGACCTCGCTCGGCAAGTCGATCGCGAAGGCGACCGGCCGCGACTTCGTGCGCGTGTCGCTCGGCGGCGTGCGCGACGAGGCCGAGATCCGCGGTCACAGGCGGACCTACATCGGCTCGATGCCCGGCAAGATCATCCAGTCGATGCGCAAGGCCAAGTCCTCGAACCCGCTGTTCCTCCTGGACGAGGTGGACAAGATGGGCGCCGATTTCCGCGGCGATCCGTCGTCGGCTTTGCTCGAGGTTCTGGACCCGGAGCAGAACCACACGTTCAACGACCACTATCTCGAGGTCGACTATGACCTCTCGAGCGTGATGTTCATCACGACGGCGAATACGCTGAACATCCCTGCGCCCTTGATGGACCGCATGGAGATCATCCGGATCGCCGGCTACACCGAGGACGAGAAGGTCGAGATCGCGCGCAAGCATCTGATCCCGAACGTGATCGCCAAGCATGGGCTGAAGCCCAATGAGTGGTCGATCGACAAGGATGCGTTGCTGCTCCTAATCCGCCGCTACACGCGGGAGTCGGGCGTGCGCAACCTCGAGCGCGAGCTTTCGACGCTGATCCGCAAGGCGGTGAAGGAGCTGACGCTCGAAAATAGCAAGTCGATCGCGGTCGACCCGAAAAAGCTCGAGGCCCAGCTCGGCGTGCCGAAGTACCGGTACGGAGAGGTCGAGGCCGACGATCTGATTGGCGTCGTGACGGGCCTAGCCTGGACCGATGTGGGCGGCGAGCTGCTCACCATCGAAGGCGTGATGATGCCCGGCAAGGGCAGGATGACCGTCACCGGCAACCTGCGCGACGTGATGAAGGAGTCGATCTCGGCGGCGGCGTCCTACGTCCGCTCGCGCGCGGTTGCCTTCGGCATCGAGCCGCCGATGTTCGACAAGCGCGACATCCACGTCCACGTTCCGGAGGGGGCGACCCCGAAGGACGGCCCGTCGGCCGGCGTCGCCATGGTCACCGCCATCATCTCGGTGATGACCGCGATCCCGGTGCGCAAGGATGTCGCCATGACCGGCGAGATCACGCTGCGCGGCCGCATCCTGCCGATCGGCGGCTTGAAGGAAAAGCTGCTCGCCGCGCACCGCGGCGGCATCAAGACGGTGATGATCCCCGAAGAGAACGCCAAGGACCTGACGGAGATTTCCGACAGCATCAAGGGCGGGCTTGAGATCATCCCGGTTTCGCGCATGGACGAGGTGCTCAAGCACGCGCTGGTTCGCGTGCCCGAGCCGATCCAGTGGGACGAGCACGCCAAGCCGGTGACCACCTCGGTCGACGCGGTGGTCGAAGAGGACGGGTCCGGCCTGACCGCGCACTAGGCGGGCTACGACACAAGGCTTGAGACGGCGGCGCTTTGGCGCCGCCGTTTTCGTTTTTGCATCCTTGCGATGAACGCGCTTATCCCTCCCTTTCTCCGGGGGGGTATAGTGATAGGGAGAAAAGTAGCCCACCTCTGGCCGGGGCGCTATCCCGTCAGGGGCAATGTCGTGATGATGCAGTTTGGTGT
>SHVN01000034.1 GCA_009694215.1 Xanthobacteraceae bacterium | reverse complement strand
GCGCTCGCTTTTGTCGTCGCTCTCCGGGCCTTCGTCGAGCAGTGGAAGGAATACGATCGCGATCGCGAGCGTCAGGACCGGAAACGCTTTGAGCATGATCTCGGTCGCGGACATTGTGTGGCCGGGTTGCGGCGGGTCACGCCGGCGGTGACACCAGGGCGTCGCCGCGTTTCTCAAGCCTGATGAGCCAGTCCGCCGCCTTCAGCAGATCTTCCCGTGCGCTCCATGTGGTGGTGGACCACCAGCGCGTCAGCAGCTGTTGCGCTTTATCCATGTGATGCGAGGCGCCGCGCAGCGAGTTGATTTCCGTGACCAGCTTTTTGCGATGCAGAAGAATTCGATCGACGCAGGAGTGCGATATCGGCTGCTTGAGAGGCCGCAGGCGGGTGGACGGCGGTGGCTTGCGAGTGGACACGGCAGGTCTTCCTGGCGTCACGCGCGTCGTCGCGCTGTTCACGCCAAAGTACGGAAGACCTGACAGTCGAGCACGTAACAAACCGGCCGCGGTGCATAAATTCCGCGTAAACACGCCGCGCGGCTTCGACCTCACCCGGCCGCAGCGTCTTGTTCCGAATCCTGCGCTAGCCGGTAGCCCACGCCAAGTTCGGTGAGCAGGATGCGCGGGCGCGTCGGATCCAGCTCAATCTTGTTGCGAAGCTTGCGTACGACGATCCGCAGGTAATGCGCGTCATCCACGTGCTTGATGCCCCAGACCTCCTTCAAGAGGTGCTGATGCGTCACCACGTTGCCCGCGTGCTGCGCCAGCACCAGCAGGCCGTATTCCTTGGGCGACAGTTGCAGTCTCGCGCCGCCGGCCGTGACGGTGCATGTCGCAAGGTCGATGGACAGCCGTCCGGACTTGACGATCGGCTCGCCGCCGGCGCCGCGCGACTGCCTGCGCAACGCCGCGCGCGCGCGCCAGCAGCTCCGCCATGCCGAACGGTTTCACCACATAGTCGTCGGCGCCGAGCTCCAGCAGACGGACCTTCTCCTCCTCGCTCGATCGGATGGAAAGGACGATGATCGGCACGGTCGACCACGAGCGGACGCGCTCCACGATCATGGAGCCGTCGAGATCGGGCAGGCCGAGATCGACGACGATCAGGTCGAGTTGCCGGAGCGTCGCGGTGCGCAGGGCGGCTTCGGCATTCTCGGCTTCGAGCACGGAGAAGTTTTCAAGCTCGAAGCCGGCGCGCAGAAAGCGCCGGATCTGCACCTCGTCGTCGACGATCAGCACAGCCGGCTGGGGGCTACTCATCGGACGCCTCCATCCGCGGCGGGCCGGAGTGCTGCGGCACCGGTAGATCGATGGACAAGGTGGCGCCGTGGCCGACGCCTGCGCTGAACGCCTCGACACTGCCTCCGCATACGGCCACCAGCGAAGGGGCGATCCACAGGTCAAGCCCCGCCCTTGCGTGGTTTTGCGGTGCCGCGGGCCGCGATAGAAGCGCTCCCAGAGGCGATCGCGCTCGTCCGCGGAGAATCCCGCACCGTGATCCTTCACGGTCAGGCGGACTATGCGGCCGATCTGCTCCGCCTTGATCGCGATCTGCGATTCCATCGGCGAATATTTGACGGTGTTTTCGATGAGCTGGCCCAGTGCCTTTTCGATCAGCATGGGATCGAGCTGCACCATCGGCAGGTCGTCCGCCACCGCCACGTCGAGCCGGTGTCCCGCGAGCAGGCGGCTCTTGCGTTCAATCGCCGCGTTGACGACGTCGCCGGGATCGACCCATTCCGGATGCGGCCGGATGCCCTCGTTGCTGATGCGAGTGGCGTCGAGCAGGTTCTGAATGTTGTCGTTGAGTCGCTCGGTCTCCTCGCGCAGCCCGGTCACCAGCGGTCCAAGCTGGGGATGGTTCGCAATCTCGGGCGACTGCGCCAGGACCGACGCCGACCCGACAATGCTCGATAGCGGCGTTCGCAGCTCGTGCGACACCGATCCGATCAGCGCTTCCCGCAGGGCATCGGCCTGTTCGCGCATCTTGGCCTTGCGGACGTCGGTCGCGAGCCTGCCGGTCACCACGGCGACGACGATGAACAGGAAGAGGTCGATCACATGAATTGGATCGTGGACGCGAAAATCGTAGATCGGCGGATAGAAGAAAAAGGCCGCCGCGCCGACCGCGGCCACGGCCGCCGGCAAGGCGCCGCCGCGAATGGCGGCGAATAGGACCGCGATCAGATAGGTGATCGTGACGGTGCCTACATCGACGACGTTTTGCAGGCCGGCGAGCGCCGCGGTCAGCGCGGCCAGAATCAAAAGCGAGACGGCGCTTACGATGAGCGGCCCGTCCCACCAGCCCGTAGGTACCGTTCTCCATTCGCTTGCGGCACGCAGTATGAGGCGACGCTAGCACTGTTGGCCGGATCGCGGCAGCCCTTGTGAATTCAGCTACTTCGGCTTCGCGGCGCCGGCCTGCGCGACGGCGGCGACCTTGACGCGCTGCTCCTCGATCGCGGCGGCGAACTCCGCGGCGTTGCCCGGGCGCATGGTCGTGCCGGTGGGCTTCAATCGCTCCGCCACCGCCGGGTCGGTGGCGATCGCGCGCACGTCCGCGGCGATGCGCGCCTTCAGGCTCTCCGGTATGTCGCGCCAGCCGTAGAGGCCGTTGACGCCGTTGAAGGCGAGTTCGGGGAAGCCTGCCTCCTGGGGCGTCGGCACGTCGGGCGCGAGCGGCGAGCGCGCGGTGTTGGTGATCATCAGGAACTTGCCGCGCCCGTTCGCCACCTGCGGCAGCAGGAGCGTGATGCCGGTGGCGAGAAGCTGCACGCGGCCGGTGGCGAAGTCCTGGAACGCGGGCCCGAAGTCGCGGTAGGAGATCTGCGTGATGTCGATCTGGGCCACCTTCTGCAGCGCCGCCACGACGTAAAGCGGCAGGCCGGTGGTCGCCGCCCAGTTCAACTGGCCGGGCTTCTCGCGCGCGGCCTTCACGAAGTCCTGCAGGGTATCCACCTTCAGCGTCTCGGACACGGTGAGCGCGAGCGTCGAGTCGATTGCGCTCGCCACCGGCACCACGTCGCGGACGTCGTAGGGCAGCTTGTCGCCGTGGATCAGCGGATTGATCGAGATGAGACCGCCGAAGCCGAAGATCAGCGAGTGGTTGTCGCGGTCGGTGAGGAACGACTGCACCGCCAGGATGCCGTCGGCGCCCTGCCGGTTCTCCACCACCACCGGCTGGCCCCATTTCTGCGACAGCCGCTCGGCGAACACGCGGGCTGCCACGTCCATGCCGCTGCCTGGCCCGAGCGGCGTGATCATGCGGACCGTGCGCTGCGGCCAGTTCTGGACCGCCTGGCCTTGCGCCGGCGCCGGCTGGGCGAAGGACGGGCCGATGGTTGCGACTAGTGCGATGCCGCAGATGAGCGCGCGGCTGGCGAAATAAGCGTGGTGCATGAAACGTCCCCCGGTCCGGCACAGGCGAGCCGGCGGGCGGATTATAGCAACGGGATTTCCGCCGTCATGCGGCCGTTGCCCTTGGGCCACTCTGGCGGCCAGCCCGGCTCTGGGGCAAGCTGTTGCTCAGAACAATGCGACCGTGCCTATGGCGGAACCGGCCTTTGCGCGGCGATGGGGAGCAAGACATGAAACGACTGCTGGCCGCGTGCATCGCTGCTGCGGTGGTCTTTATCCCGGCCGCGAACGCGCAAGGCTTCCCCAACCGGATCGTCCGCCTGATCGTGCCGTTCACCCCCGGCGGCTCCAATGACGTGGTGGCGCGCGAGATCGCGAGCGGGTTGCAGGACAGCCTCAAGCAGCCGGTCGTGGCGGAGAACAAGCCCGGCGGCGGCGGCGTCATCGCCTATTCCTATGTGGCGAAATCGCCGCCGGACGGCCATGTCATGCTGATCGCGCCGGCCTCCTTCACCATGGGCCCGCACCTGTCGCGCAGTCCGCTCTACAACCCGGTCACGGAATTCGCAGCCATCAACCTAGTTGTCGACGTGCCCTTCGTCATGGTCGTGCCGGCGAGCCTGCCGGTGCGGACGGTGAAGGAATTCATCGAGCTGGCAAAGAGTACGCCGAACAAGCTCACCTTCGGCTCGGTCGGCGTTGGCACGCCGCAGCATCTGGCCGGGGAGTTGTTCAAGATGCACGCGGGAGTCGATCTCATTCACGTGCCTTTCCGCGGCGCCACCATGGTCATCCCCGACCTGCTGGCCGGACGCATCGACATGTTCATCGGCGCCATCAATTCGCTGCTGCCGCTCATTCAGGAGGGCAAGTTGCGCGCCATCGCCATGGCCGGCCGCAAGCGCATGGCGCCGTTGCCGGACATCCCGACCATGGCCGAGGCGGCCTTTCCGGGCTTCGAGGTCGGTTCGAGTGTGGGGCTCGTGGCGCCGGCCGGCACCCCGCCGGACGTCGTCGAGACGCTCAACCGCGAGATCGGCAAGATCATCGCCACGCCGGGCTTCCACCAGCGCATGAATGCGATCGGCGTCGATGTGGTCGGCACGACGCCTGCGGCCTACGCAAAGATCATCGCCGACGACTACGCCAAGTGGGGCAAGGTGGTCGCGGCGGCCGGCATCAAGCCGGAGTGAGCCGACCGTCAAATCCAGGCATTTTCCCGTTCTAGACCGGCGACTCGACACCCTTTGCCAGACTGCGTGATTCGAGAGAATGAACGTTCATTTTCTATTCGCTGCGGTGCAGTAAAATGAGCCGGGTCAACTTCCAGAGGCAGTCCGATCGCCGGGCCGAAATCCTCGCCGCCGCGCAGCGCTGCTTTGTGCGCTCCGGGTTTCATCAGACCTCGATGCAGGAAATCTGCGCCGAGGCGGAGATGAGCGCCGGCAACCTCTATCGCTATTTTCTCTCCAAGAAGTCGATCATCGCCGGCATCGCCGAGCGCGACCGCGCCGAGGTGGGGCAGGACTTCGCGCGGGCCGATCTGTCGCAAGGCCTTTTCACCGTGCTCGAAGGCATGGCGCACCACCACTTCGCCGTGCGTTCCGACGAGCAGGTGAAGCTGTGCACCGAGGTCATGTCGGAGACGCGGCGAAACCCGGAGATCGCGCGCATCTCCGCGGCCTTCGACGCCGACGTCCGCAAGTGGTTCACCGATCTGTTCAAGGCCGGCATCGAGCGCGGCGACATCGCGAGCGACGTCGACCTCGACGCCGCGGTCACCATGCTGATGATCATCGCCGACGGCGTCTGGTGGCGGCGCGCGCTCGAGCCCGGCTTCGACGCCGAAACCATGGTCCCGGTCTTCATGGATATCACCCGTCACATGCTGCGGGGCCGCACAGCCGGCGCGGGCGAAGGAAAATCATCGTGAAAGCAGCTCGCATCACCGCAGTCGGCCTGGTCGCAGCGGCGGCCCTTTGGATCGTGTCCGGCCATCTGCTGCCGCATGAATCAACCGAGAGCCGCGCGGCGCTCCGGCCGGGCGAGGCCGAAGCCAAGGCGCCGTTCCGCGTCGCCGTGGCGGAGGCGAAGGTCGTTTCGTACAGCCGCAAGCTTCTGTTGTCCGGGCGCACCGAAGCGGACCGCAAGGTGATCACGTTCGCCTGCACCAATGGATTTCTGCAGGAGCTTCGCGTGCACCGCGACTCGCATGTGAAGAAGGGCGACGTCATCGCCATCGCGCAATCGTAGATTTCAGGCGCGGCTGCGACGTGAAGCACAATGTCCTAGTCTACATGGTTTATACCGACCGGATCATCGAAGGCTCGCCGAAGAGTTCCACGTCCTCGGTGCCGATCATGCCGTGGGGCAACGGCGACCAGGTCCAGAAGTGCGGCGATTTCGTCGAGCGGTAGAAACGGCAACCCTGGCTCATGAGCCGGGGTTGCCGTTCATTCAGTACTGGCGCCGGGTTTGCCAGTCGTCGCGGTTCGCCTGGCGGCCGGTGTAGAACGGATTGGGCCGACAGAATCCGCCGTTGCCGGAGAGCGCCGCGTGGCATTGCTGCAGCGTCACGAAGTAGCAGTTCGTGGAGCCGCCGCGGCCGCCGCTTTAGTCGGCGCACCAGCGATACGGATCGGCATGAGCGGATGGCGCGAAGCCCCCGCAGATCAGAACGCCAAGCGCCAGAGCTCCAAGTGCCAGGGCCGTTTTGCGCATCGTGCTGTTCCTTGTGATGGCCCGCCCCGTGTTCGGGAAACGCCGGGTTTCGCCGAATGTTCCGGGCGAACGAGGCCGAAAAAGGGTCGCGCTACTCCACCACCACTTTCACCAGATCGCCCGGCTTCACCCGGTCCTTCTCGTCCAATCCGTTCAGCACCCGGAAGCGCTCCACCGCGCGGTCGCCGATCGCCATCCGCCGCGCCAGCCGCTCCACCGTGTCGCCGGCCTTCACCATCGCCATCTTCAGCTTCAGCGGCTGCGCGGAGTTCGTTTCCGACACCGTCATGCGCCGGAAGGTGCCGAGCGAATCGCGGAAGCTCTTGTCCACCGCCTCGGTGCGGTTCTTCGCGGCGTAAATGAGCCGGTACACCTCGCTGCCGAAGCGCAGCACATAGAGCCGGAACGTCCACTGGTCGCCCGACGCGGTCGCGGTCGCGGCGGGAAAGCCGCCGACCGTCATCTCCTCGATACTCTTTTGCTCGATGTTCTCGATCCAGCCGGAGGTGAGATACTCCGGCAGCGTCTGCTCGGTGGCAACGCGCACCACGTCGAGGCGCAGCGCCTGCGCGCCATTCTCCTTCACGCCGAACACCGCATGCGGCGTGTTGTCGAGAGTAAATCCGTCCGGCGCGGTGAAGGTAAATCCGAGCTTGGGATGCAGGAACCTGCGCCCGCGCACGAAGCCCTCGCTCGGGTCCTCGCCGTAGGTCAGCCCGTCGAGCAGCGTGAGATAGTCGTTGCGGTCGCGCTGGCCCGCGCCCGGGGCGGTGTACTGGCGCGCGCTGGCGACGGCGTTGGTGACGCGCTCGGGCGTCGCCGGATGCGACGACAGGAAGTCCGGCGCGCGCGGATCGATGCTTGCGCGCGCCGCGCGCAGATGCGCGTTCGCGCCCATCGAGGTGAGGAAACGCTGCGCGCCGTAGGGATCGTAGCCCGCGCGCGCGGAAATGCCGACGCCGATGCCGTCGGCCTCGAACTCCTGGGCGCGGGAGAAGTTGGCGAGCGCGATCTTGGATTTGGCGAGCGCCAGCGCGCCGAAAATGGGATCGCTCAGGAGGTCGGTGGCGACGCGGTTGACGAGCTGGGCCTGCCGCGCCTGGTCTTCGCGGATCGCGGCGTGGCGGGCGATCACATGCGCCATCTCGTGGGAGAGCACGGAGGCGAGCTCCGAGGTGTCGTTGGCGAGCGCGATCAGCCCGCGGGTGACGTAGAGCTGGCCGTTCGGCAGCGCGAAGGCGTTGACCGCGGGCGAGTTGAGGATGGTGACCTCGTACTTCTGCTCCGGCCGCTCGGAGGCCGCGACCAGCTTGTCGACGGTCTTCTCCAGCATCGCCTGCACGCGCTGGTTCTCGTAGGTGCCGCCATAGGCGCCGAGGATGCGCAGGTGCTCGCGCTGCTCCGACGCCGACAGGAGCACGGTGCGCTCCCGCTGCGGGGTGGGCAGCGCATCGACGGTCACCATGTTCGCCGTCGAGCAGGCGCCGAGCAGGAGTGTCAGCGCCGCAAACGCCGCATAGAGGCGCGAACGTGGCGCAGCTCGACCGTGAACATCGGTGTTTCGCGCTTGCGTCATGGCGCCTGGTTGCGCTCCGCGATCTCGATCTGCTCGGGCGTCACGGCCTCGATCCAGGGGCCGCCGCGCTCCTCGATGAAGCCCCGCACCCTAACATGCTGGCCCGCCAGCTTCTTTAACTCCATTCCGGCGGCTGTGAATGTGCGCTCGTGGCGTTTAAGGATCGTGACGGTGAAGTCGTCCGACCAGGGGCGCCCGAAATTCACGTAGATCGTGCCACCGCTTTCGCGAACGGACAGGACTTTGCCTTCAACCACGGCGAGATTGCCCCGAATTGCGAGGATTCCCGAAGGATCCTTGGCATTTCGCATCACATAATACGGGTCGGCCCAAAGGCCAAGTCCGGCGCGGCGGGCCTTGCTTTCCGCGCCCAAAAAGGCGGCAGCGCAGCCCTTGTCCCCGATCTGGGCCGCGGCCCGGGCCTGGCCCTGCGCCAGCAGCGCCTGCTGCACCGATTGCCCAGTCTGCACCGCCACCAGCGCCACAACCCGGCCGTACCGGTCGCTGTCCGGGCCAAGCCTCAGCAGGGAAATCTCGCGCCCCGAAACCAGCGCCTCCAGCGTGGCCCTGGCGCTCTCCGGCACCTCGATGCCGGCGAGCCGGACCTCGCGGCCGTCCGCGAGCCTCACCGTCCGGCCGTCGATGACGCTTTCGACCCGGCCGCCGCCTAACGCCGCGGACGCGCAGCCGGATTTGTCGTCCGCCCGCGCCCCGGCCGCGAGCAGGGCGGCCAGCGCGACACCGAGAGCAACGCGATGGTGCAACAAACGCTCTCCGAACGCCGCCTCAGTCCCCGATCATGGACGGGCCGCGGATGGTCTTGAATTCGTCTTCGAGGACGGCGTCGGAAGGTTTGATCTGGTGACCGGCCATGCAATGGGGGCACCACACCCAGATGCTCAGGTCCATGGCGCGCATTTTGACCAGGACATCGGTCTTAGTTTCGATCGCGGTCGTGACGTCCTCGCCTGTCGTCGGGCAACGGTAGCACACAACGCCCATACGCCCACCCCTACGCCATTCCGGCGTCAGGATGCGGGGCGGCGGTCGGGAGGGTCAAGGAGATTCTAGGCCTCGTCTGGATTTTCGGGCCATGCGCGGCGGCGGCGCAACACGTCACCGCGTGGGCTTTTTCCGCGGTTTTGGCGCGCTTTCGTCGACGCGGCGCACTTCCGTATTCATGCCGACGTCGCTGCGGCGGCGCTGCTCCAGCGAATCCGCGTTGTCCAGGGAATCGCCGCGCGTCGCGCGCTCGGCCATCGCGTCGAACTCCTGACTCCACTCGCCGAGCGAATAGCCGAACCACGGCGACTCGGGCTTGAGCTTGGGCAGGCCCAGCTCCTCCCAGATCACCTTGGCGCGCTCCATGTACTCGCGCTTGGGCAGCGAGATCGGCGGGAAGTCCTCCTTCAAGGTGGCGTCGATCAGCACCGAGGCATCCTGGCCGCCGTTGCGCAGGCTGCGCGGGCCGTGACCCTGATCGCGGTGCGGCAGCACGTGCATGTCGAGGCTGGCGTTGGCGCGATACGACATCGCCCACAGCAGCGCGTCGGCGTTTGTCGGATCGATGTCCTCGTTGATGGCGATGACGAACTTTCCGGCGGCGCGGTGCAAGACGGCCGCGCCATACATCGCGCGCCACACTTCGGTCGTCGGCATGTCGCGCTCGCAGACGATCGCGATCACCTTCCTGATGTTGGTCAGCGGCTCGTGCATCGAGACGCGCTTGATGCCTTTGATGCCGAGCGTGTTGTGGAGAAAATTGAGGAACAGGGGCTCCATGCCGATCAGCTTGATCAGGCTCGATTCCGACGGCGTCACCTGGGAGATGATCGAGGTGAGGATGGCGTCCTTCCGCCGCGTGATGGCGGTGACGTCCATGTAGGCGTTGAACTCCTGCAGATTGACGTGGCCGTGCGACTCGCCGAACGGCGCCTCCGGCTCCAGATATTCCGTGTCGATGAAACCCTCGATCACGATCTCGGCCTCAGCCGGAACCAGCAGGTCGACGGTCCTGGCCCTCACCACGTTGATCGGGTGTCCGACCAGCGCGCCGGCGACATGCAACTCGTCGAGCGTCTCGGGCAATTTCTGCACCGATGCGAAGGTGACGACTGGCGGGGCGCCGAGCACGACCGCGCAGGGCAGCTTCTTGAAGCCGCGGTCGCGCAGCTTCTGCCAGTGATTGTAGATGCCCGGCCGCAATTCCAGCGACGGGTTCATGCCGAGCCGCCGCCGCGCCTTCACCTGGCCGCGGTAGTTGCCCATGTTCTGCACGCCGGTGTCGGGGTCCCTGGTGATGTACTGCGACAGCGTGGCGTAGGGCGCGATGTCCCAGCCCGGCGTCGAGATCGGGATCGGCAGGCCGTCGAGGCCCTTGCCGGGCTTGTCGAGTTCCTTGCCGGTGATGACGATCTCATGGCACGGCGCGTTGGTGACGATGCGCGGCGGGATCGGCCGCGCGGCGGCCGCGACCCAGCGCGCGTCGATCTCCTCGAACGGGCAGTTCACGCCGATGCGATAGATTTCTCGGTTGGCGGCGAGCCCGCCGACCAGCACCGGGATGTCGTATTTCCTGCCCTTGGAGTCGGTGACGTTGGTGAACAGGAACGCCTTGCGGTCCTTCTCCTCGATGCCGCCGCGGAACTGCCAGCGCACCAGTGGGTGCATCTCGGTGTCTTTGTTGATCGGGCGGTCGACGCGGATGAGTTGGCCGGCCTTTTCAAGGGCGCGGACGTGGTCGTGCAGGTCGGGGTAGGGCGCGCGGGATTTGGATTTGGCCTGGGCGCCGGATTTTCGCTTGGGTTTGGTGATGGCGTCCATGAGGTGTGTAATCCATCCTGCTCGCGGCTCAACTCAGTCTATCATAGTGTATTGCCCACGCACCCGCGGAAGCTGCCTCTCGCAGCCGTCATTTCCTGCGCGAGATCTCCTCACCCCATATACCTTCGCATCCACTCGCCGAGGTCCTTCACCGCATCCTGTAATCTGAACTGTGGCTCGAAGCCGAGATGCCGCTTCGCCCTGCTCAAATCCGCATGGCTGTCCCGGTTCGACAGCGAAACTCCCGTCCCCGCCGGCGCCTCGAACTTCACCTTGGCACCCGGCACCACCGCCTGGATCGCCGCCGCCATCTCGTTCGGCGTGGTCATCGCGCCCATGGTGATGTTGAACACGCCGCTCCCCAAATCCTTCGTGTCGAGCGCCAGCACCGTGCCGCGTGCGGCATCCTTGGAATAGACCCACTCCATCACGCCGGGCGGGACGGTAGCCTCTTTGCCGGCGAGTGCGCTGCGCATCGCCTCGCGGATGATGTTCGACGGCCCGCCGCCGCCCGCGCCGCTCCACGGCCCGAACACTGCGCCGTAGCGCAAGCCCGCGAACTCGATGCCGCACCACTTGGCGTAGTTGAGGCCGAGGCTCTCGACCGCCTGCTTGGTCGCCGAGTAGAACGTGGTCGGGCGCGGGAACGCCTCTTCCTTGCCGAAGTTGCCACCGTCCTCGCCGCCATCCAGATAGTGGTTGAGCACGCTCGACGACGACACCACGACGCGCTTCAAGCCGGTCACCCGCGCCGCCTCCAGCACGTTCACGGTGCCCATGATGTTGAGGTTGATCGCCGCGTAGGGGTCCTTCTGCGCGCCGAGTGTGAGCAGGGGGTTGGCGGCGGTGTGCGCGATCCGGGCGATGCTGTGGCTGCGCAGCACATCGACGATGGAGAGCGGCCGCAGTACGTCGCCCACAATCAGCGTCACCTTGGCGAGATCGACGATCTGGCCGATGGCGGCGGGCTGCGCCGCTGAGTCCATCAGCACGGGCTTTTCGCCGCGCTCGACAAGAATGCGCGCGACCTGCGAGCCGATCAGCCCCGCTCCGATCACCAAGGTTGTCATTTGATACTCCCTGATCTCCGGCATCACCGGCCCGGCGCGAAGCGCCGAGTCCCGGTGATCCCGATCATTGGGCGCTATGCTCTCTTAAGCGGGATGGCCGGGACAGGCCCGGCCATGACGCGGGGAGGCGAGCGCTCGCCAGCGGTCTCATTTTGCACTATTCTCCACCATAGAAACGCCCATAGGAGAAGCCCAATGGCCATGAGCGTCGGCGTGCTCGACCATTACAACGTTTCGACCCGCAAACTCAAAGAGACCGTGCAGTTCTACGAGGACGTGCTGGGATTCTCGAACGGCCCGCGCCCGCCGTTCAATTTCCCCGGCGCCTGGCTCTACAGCGCGGGCCATCCCGTGCTGCACATCAACGACATCGCGGAGACCGACAAGCCGCAGCGCCTCGATTCCGGCGTGATCGATCATGTCGCGTTCGGCAGCCGCGGCTTCGAGGCGACGAGGGAGCACCTCGCCGGCAAGGGCGTTCCGCACCGCGTGAATCAGGTGCCCAACAGTACCCGCTGGCAGATTTTCCTCCACGACCCCAACAACGTGGAGATCGAGCTGAATTTCGAGACCAAGAACGAGATCGCCGCCTGAGTGGGTGGCGCGGGGCATGATCTGGAAAAGTGGGAACCGGTTTTCCGAAAGAGATCATGCCCAATGAAAAGCAACGAGGACATGATGGCGAAATATCTTCTGGTGAGCTTCAAGACCTGCCCGTGGGTGCAGCGCGCGGCGATCGTGCTGCGCGAGAAGAACATCGAGTTCGAGTTCCGCCATATCGACCGGGACAACCGGCCCGACTGGTTCCTCGCCATCTCTCCGCACAAGAAGGTGCCGGTGATGAGCGTCGACGGGAAGGTGTCGCTGTTCGAATCGAACGCCATCGCCGAGTATCTCGACGAGACCATCGCGCCGCGGCTGCATCCGGACGATCCGGTGGCGCGCGCGATTAACCGCGCCTGGACCGACTATGTGCCGACCTTCTCGGACATGGTGACGGGCCAGGCCTATGCGGATGACGAAGCCGAGTACAAGGCGGACGTCACGAAAATCCCGCAGGCGTTCGAGAAGCTCGAGGGCGCGCTGAAGACGCAGAGCCCGCAGGGGCCGTTCTTCAACGGCGCGAAATATTCGCTGGTCGATGCGGCCTATGCGCCGTTTCTCCAGCGCTACTACTACCTTGACCGCATCAAGCCGCTCGGAGTCATCGAGAAGTTCCCGCGGGTGAAGGCGTGGACGGAGGCGCTGATGAAGCGGTCCTCGACGCACTCGTTCCCCGAGGCCGAGTTCGAGGCGCTCTACCGGCAGAACGTGAAGCTCCGGAAGAAATATCTGTCGCAGTTCATCGCCGACGTGGCGGTGGCGGCGGAGTAGGGCCTACTCCGCCTTGATGCCGGCGGCGCGGATCACCTTGGCCCATTTGTCGATTTCACCGCCGACGAAGGTCCAGAAGCCCGGGGGCGAGATCGGATACACTAGGCAGCCCAGGTCGGCGAGCCGCTCCTTCACCTTGGGATCGGTGAGGCCGGCGTTGATCGCCGCGTTGAGCTTCTCGACGATGTCCGCGGGCGTGTCCTTGGGCGCGGCGATGCCATACCAGCCGCTCGCTTCGTAGCCCGGCAGGAATTCGGCCATCGCCGGGACGTCCGGCAGCACGTCCAGGCGCTTCTCCGTGGTCACCGCCAGCGCGCGCATCTGGCCGTTCCTGATGTAGGGAAGCGACGACGGCACGACGCCAAACATCGTTTGCACCTGCCCGCTCAGCAGGTCGGGCCTCGCCACCGGCTCGCCGCGATAGGCGATGTGCACCAGCTCGATCCCGCTCATCATCTTGAACAGTTCGCCGGCGACGTGTAGCGGGGTGGCGTTGCCGCTCGACGCCATGTTGATCTTGCCCGGGTTGGCCTTGGCATAGGCAATGAACTCAGGAACCGTTCTCGCCGGAACCGACGGGTGGACTTCCATCACCAGCGGAATGCGGCCGATGAGCGCCACCGGCGCCGTGTCGCGCACGAAGTTGAACCGGAGATTGTCGAACAGCGATGCGTTGATGCCGTTCGCCGACATGCAGAACAGGAGCGTGTAGCCGTCGGCGGGCGCGCGCACGACTGACTCGGTCGCGATGTTGCCGCTCGCGCCCGGCCGGTTGTCGATGACGACCGGCTGACCCAGCCGATCCGACAGCCATTGAGCGATCACGCGGGCGACGATGTCCGGCGCGCTGCCGGCCGGAACCTGGACGACCAGGCGCACCGGCCGCGACGGATAGGCCTGCGCGCCCGCGGTCCGCGGGAACGCCGGGAGCGCAGCGGCGCCAGCCGCCAGTTGCAGGAATTGCCGGCGAGGAAGCTTCATGGCGATGCCCTCGATGAGGGACCAAGC
Source organism: Xanthobacteraceae bacterium (assembly GCA_009694215.1). GTDB lineage: Bacteria > Pseudomonadota > Alphaproteobacteria > Rhizobiales > Xanthobacteraceae > Z2-YC6860. The sequence continues at coordinate 10,921 of SHVN01000034.1, read as the reverse complement.
ATGTCACATTTTCGCGCGGGCGTGCTAGGCCGAGACCTTGTTGCGCGCGATCCAATCGTCCTTGAGCCTGTCGCGGACCACCTTGCCGCGATCGCTTTTCGGCAGTTCCGCCACGAACAGCACCTGCTTCGGCACCTTCGCCGGCGGCAGGAACTTGCCGGCATGTTCCAGCACCATCGCCTCGGTCAGCGATTTGTCCTTGGCTACCACGTAGCAGACCACCTCTTCGCCATAGATCTTGTCCGGCACGCCGACCGCGGCGGCCTCGGCGATGCCCGGATGCTTGATCAGGATTTCGTCGATCTCCAGCGGCGCGATGTTGACGCCGCCGCGGATCACCAGGTCCTTGCTTCGCCCGGTGACGCGGACGAAGCCGTCGGGGTCCAGCACGCCGAGATCGCCGGTCTTCATGCGCTTGCCGAGAATGGGCTCGACCGAGCCGTCGTCGAGTAGGTAGCCGATCGCCATCTGCGGCCCGCCGACGGTGATCTCGCCCTCGACCCCGGGTGCCACCTCGTTGCCGGCCGCGTCGACGATTTTCAATTCCTGGTGCGGCGCGGGCGGGCCGACGGTGCCCATCTTTTTCTTGTAATGGCGGTTGCCGCAGATCCAGCCGGTCTCGGACATGCCGTACCATGTCAGCAGCGTGAGGCCGTACATCTTCTCGAACTCGGTCCACTGCTGCGCGGTGAGCGGCGCCGACGAGCAGCTCATCAGCCGCAAGGTCGGCACGTCCTTGGCGGTGAAGCCCAAGGGCTTGTTGAGCAGCATGTTGATCACGGTCGGCACGCCGGCGGAGAAGGTGATGCCGTGCTTCTGCACCCATTCGAAGAAGCGGCTGTGCGAGAACCGCTTGGCGACGTGCATGGTGATGCCTTTCTCGAGGAAGGGCATCAAGGTCACGATCTGCGGCGAGTTCCAGCCGAACGAGCGGTATTCCAGGATGCTGTCGTCCTCGGTCAGACCGAGATACTCCAGCGTGTTGAGGCCGTTCATCCACATGATGGCGTGATGCAGGATGATGATCTTTGGCCGCGCCGTGGTACCCGAGGTGCAGACAACGAGGGCCTGATCCATCGGCTCGTTGCGCTCGGGCAGGCTCGCCAGATCGCCAGGCGTCAGCGCCGAGAAGAATTCGTCCTCCGGGTCCTTCCTGCCGTCCGGCGACCAGTCGCCGAAGCGCACGCGCGGCGCCTTGTGATCGCCCACCATCTTCTGGACGTCGATTTCCTTGTGATAGATGACGTGTTCAGGGCCCAGCGCCACGGTCAGCGGCACCATCTGCTTTTCGTTCATCTCGAGATTGAACGGGCAGACCACGGCGCCGAGCCGCCATGCGCCGAGCCAGATCAGCAGCATTTCGAGATTGCCGTCCGACAGCAGCAGGACGCGGCTGCCCTTCTTGATCCCTCGGCTCTTGAAATAGGTGGCGATGTCGATGGCGATCCGGTCGAGCTGGCCGAAGTCGATCGTCGTGCCGGTCTCCAGATCGACGATGGCGGTCTTGTTCGGATCGCGCTTGGCGTATTTCGCCAGAAGCTCGGCGACAGGCTGGTAGGGAATTGCGAGCGGGTGATCTCCGAAAGCCCCTGACATTATTCACTCCCTGCAGCCGCCGGAATTCATTCCCGGTCATTCAAAGTTCGGTTCGACGCGCTTCTCCGTGGGGCTGATCCGCCGGTAGCGGATGCTGTCCCCGGTCTCGTTCATACGCATATGGCCGAGCGTCACCAAATGATTGAGATGTGCGATGGCCTCGCCCATGGCGAAGCCGATCTGATGACCGTCCAGGCCCGGCGTGAACATCACGTCGATCAATTCGCCGGCGCAGGTCTCGGCGCCGGCCTTGTCGAGGATGACGTTGAGGCGGATGGCGTGGTGCACCGCGAGCTGTCGCAGGCGGTGTTGCACGTTGCGGAACGGCTTGCGGTGCGACGGCAGGATCAGCGTCTCGGGATGCAGCACGTCGAGGAAGGTCTTGCACGTTTTCAGGAACACGCCGACGGCATCGAGCTCGGGCTCGACGTGCCAGGTGCTCACATTCGTGGTGATGCTCGGCAGGATCTGGTCGCCGGCCACCAGTATCCGGCGCTCGGCGCAATAGAGCGAGACATGCTCCGGTGCGTGGCCTTCTCCGATCATCACCCGCCATTGGTCCCGGCCGATCGGGATCAGGTCGTCGCCGCGGATGCGCTTGTAGTTCGGCGGCAGCTTCACGCCGTCGCTATAGAGCACCACGCCGTCGAGAAAACGCTGCACGCGCGCCTCGTCCAGCCCGTGGCGGCGATAGAAGGTGCCGCGCGACTGCACATGATCGGTGTGCCGGTTCATCACCGCCAGGTTGGCGGTGAGCCATTCGCCCTGCGTCATGCGCGGGCGCAGGCCCCATCGCTCGCAGATCCAGGCAGAATTGCCGATGTGATCGGGATGGAAATGCGTCACGATCAGCCGCGTGACCGGCCGGCCCTCCAGCACATTGTCCCAGATGCCGGCGATCTGGGCGCGCACGTCGTCGCGGATATAGCCGCAGTCGACCATGGTCCAGCCGTCGCCGTCGCGCAGCAGCCAGATGTTGACCTGCTTCAATCCGACGAACGGCACCGGCGTCGAGATCCAGAAGATGCCGCCGGCCACTTCGGTAGCCATCCCGGGCGCCGGATAGTCCGGGAACGGGAATTCCAGCCCGTCGATCACGGTGGCGGCAGCCGGCGTTGCGGGGGTCTTCGCGTCCATCACGTCACCGGCCAGCGCAACTGGACCATCTGGTCGACCTTGAGGTGCTTGCTGAAACGCATGACCGCGACGGGAATCTCGTCGTAGAGCTTGCTCTCGTCGATCTTGGTCAGGCTGCCGTCGGCCACCACATGCTCGCCCGCGACGAACACGTCGCGCACTGAATCGCCGGTGGCGCTGTACACGAGATTGGCGACCGGATTGATCAGCGGCTGCCATTCCGGGCGCTTGGTGTCGAACAGCACCAGGTCGGCCTCCTTGCCCACTTCGATGGAGCCGATGCGGTGGTCCATCAGCGCCGCCTTGGCGCCGTTGATGGTCGCCATCTCGACGCCGGTTTCCGGCGGCATGACGCGCGGGTTGAGCCGCATCTCCTTGTAGCAGCAGCAGGCGAGCCGCACCTCCTGCGTCATGTCAACGATGCCGGAGGAGGCGTGGTCGGAGCCGATGGCGACATTGACGCCAAGCGCCATCAGCTCGGGCAGCTTGCCGACGACGAAGTTGCCGTAGCCGTTGTGCAGGCTCGATGACGGCGCGCAAACGAGCGAGGGCTTGCGTTTGACCAGCATCGCCACCTCCTGCGGCTCGAGCCAGCCGGAGTGGACCACCAGCATGCGCTCGTCGAGCACGCCGAGTTTCTCCAGCCGTTCGATCTCTGCGAGCCCGCCGCGGGCGATGCTGGAATCGTGGGTCGAGTAGGAGAAGCAGGCGTGGGTCTGCAATAGCGTGCCGTATTTCTTGGCGAGCCTGTCGAGGCCGACGATCAATTCGTCGGAGGCGTTGTTCAGCCCGCGGAAGGAGGCGCTGGCGCCGAGCCGCGGATTGCTGCTTTTGGCGTATTTCTCCAGCACCGCCTCGGCGCGCTCCAGCGCCGTCGCGGTGTTCTCGATCATCCGCTCGGGGAGGAGGCCCATCACCGACTTGGTCAGGTCGAACGAGGAGCGCGACACGATCATGCGGATGCCGGTCGACATCACGCCCTCGACCGACGATTCCGGGTGGTAGTTGCCGGGATCGATGAAGCAGGTGACGCCATGCTTCAGCAGTTCCGTGGCGGCGAGCGTGGCCGATATACGCACGTCGTCGGCGTCGAGGGCCGCTTCGTAAGGATACATGCGGTCGAACAGGAACGACTGGGCGTTGGCCTCGTCGGCAAGGCCCCGCGAAAGCTGGAACGACGAATGCAGATGGCAGTCGACGTAGCCCGGCGTCGCGACCGTGTTGCGGCCGCTGACGGTCTTCTTGCCGGTGTGGCTCTTGGCGATCTCCGCCGACTTGCCGACCGTGACGATCTTGCCGCCATCCACGGCAATCGCCGCATCGCGGATGATGCGGCGGCCGGAATCGACGGTGATCAGCCAGTCGATGTCATGGATGACCAGATCAACGCTTTGCACTTACCGTGGCCCTCAACTCGTTTCAGCCTCATCCTGAGGAGGCGCGAAGCGCCGTCTCGAAGGATGGCCGCATCCCTATTCGTTGCCATCCTTCGAGACGCCCGCCTTCGGCGGGCTCCTCAGGATGAGGTCCGAAGGAAGAATCCAGCCTTACTTCTTGTCCTCGCCGACATAGGTGAGCTCATCGGCAATCTTCAGCTCGATCAGCACGTTGTCGTCGGTGGAATCCTCGCACAGCATGGAGCGGTGGCCGATGCCCTTGGGGATGAACAGCATGTCGCCCGGGTGCATGATCTTGACGCCCATTTCGGTCTCCCACTTCAGCGCTCCCTTGACGCAGAAAATGATTTCGTGGGCGTCGATGTTGCGGTGCCAGAATCCCATGTCGTGCTTGCGGCGCTTGGAGACGTCGACCTTGCATCCGTTGGAGGTGTAGAGGCGGAGCGGCGTGCCGTCGGCCTTGTCGATGTTCGAGGGCGAGAACTTCTCGTCGAAGATGTTGAACATCCGGAAGATCTCGGCCATCTCCAGCACGCCGGCGTTGACCACCGGCGGCTCGTTGTGGGCGAGCACGACGTTCTTGCCGTTGATGGTGACGAGCTCGCGGTACACAGGCTTGGCCTCTTTCGCCGCGTCTTTCTTGGTCTGTTCGTTCATGACTTGGCTCCTGTTGGTTCGTTGGTGTTGGTCAGCCCCGCCGCTTCCTTCAGCGCCGCCATGATGCCGGCGTAGCCGGTACAGCGGCAGATGTGTCCGCCGAGGACGTCGCGCAACTCCTCCTCGGTCGGTTTCGGGTTGCGGGCGAGGAAATCGGTGAAGGACATGAGAATGCCGGGCGTGCAGAAGCCGCATTGCAGCGCGTGATGGTTCCGGAACGCCTGCTGCAGCTTGTTCAGCGTGCCGCCGGGGCCGGCGAGCGACTCCACAGTCGTCACCGCGCGGTCCTCCGCCTGCATGGCGAGCGTCAGGCACGAGCGCACGGCGGTGCCGTCGATCTGCACCGTGCAGCAGCCGCAGACGCCGTGCTCGCAGCCGACGTGGGTGCCGGTGGCGCCGAGCGAATGGCGCAGGAAGTCGCTAAGCAGCATGCGCGGCTCGGTCTCGGCCGACATCTTCCGGCCGTTGAGCGTCAGGCTGATCCGGACCTTCTGATCCTTGTTCACGCGGCGCATTTTTGTGCCTCCGCGATGACCAGGGGCGCGAGATTGCGCAGGATATCGCGCCGCAGTTCCGCCGAGGCATGCAGATCCTCGTAGCCTTCGAGCCCCGAGGCGATCGTCTCGATCGCGTCCGTCATGCCGCCGATCGCCATGCGCTGGACGACGGGCGTCCCCGCCATGCCGCCGATGCCGAGCCGCAGGTGGCCTTTGTCCTCGATGAAGGCCGCGACCGCGACCATGGCGAAATCGCCCTGCCGCCGCGCCACCTCGCGGAACGCCACGCCGCGGCCGGCATGCACCGGAAAGCGGACGGCGACGATCAACTCGTCCGCCTCGCGCGCGGTGGTCAGCATGTCGAGCTGGAAATCCTTGGCGGCCAGCACGCGCTCGCCGCGTTGCTTTGAGCGCAGCACCACCTCGCCCTGCAGTGTGGCGAGCGACAGCGAAATTTCCGAGCTGGGGTCTGCATGGGCGACCGAGCCGCAGACGGTGCCCTTGTTGCGGGTCTGGAAATGGCCGACGAAGGGCAGGGCCGCGGCGAGCAGCGGCAGCTTCTTTGACAGATCGGGCCAGGCCAGCAGCTTGTTCTGCGTCACCGCCGCGCCGACCTCGATTTTTTCCCCGAGGTCGCGGATGCCCTCCAGCCCCTCGATCCGTGAAATGTCGATCAACATTCCGGGATCGGCCAGCCGCAAATTCATCATCGCCATCAGCGACTGCCCGCCGGCCAGCACGCGCGCCTCGTCGCCATGCTCGGCGAGCAGCGCCACCGCCTCGTCGGCGGTGTCGGGCCGCACGTAATCGAACGGACGCGGCTTCATCGCACGCCTCCGTGCTGCGCCATCAGCGCGTGGATGCGCCGCGGCGTCGCCGGAAGCTGCACGTCCTTGACGCCGAGCGCATCGGCGATGGCGTTGGCGATGCAGGCCGGCACGCTCATGCAGTTGCCTTCGGCGAGGCCCTTGGCGCCGAGCGGCGTGAACGGCGACGGTGATTCCATGTGCAGCAGCTCGACCGGCGGGATTTCGCTCACGGTCGGGACCAGATAATCGGCGAACGTCCCGGTGAGGAACGCGCCTTCCTCGTTGGTGACGAACTCCTCGTAGAGCGCGGCGGCGATCCCTTGCGCGAAAGCGCCGCAAATCTGGCCGTCGGCGATCATCGGATTGAGGATTTTTCCGGCGTCGTGCATCGACACGTAGCGGTCCACCTTCACCTGGTAGGTGACCGGGTCGATCTCGATGCCGCACATGTCGAACACGAAGCCGTAGGTGAACGACGTGTTGATGCGGTCGTCGCCCGACGGCGGCGCGAGCTCCGGCGGATTCCAGACCCCGGTCTCGCTGATGACCGGCGCCATGCCGTCGGGCAGCATCACCGGCGACCAGTGCGAGGTTCCGGCGATGCGGCTGAACGACACCGCGTTGTCGGGATTGCTGCGGCTCCTGATCTTGCCGCCCACCAGTTCGACGTCGTCCGGCAGCACGTTGAGCTGCTTTGCGGCGATGCCCTTGAGCTTGGCGGCGATCTGGCCCGCCGCCATGTGCGCGGCCACGGCGGTGCCGGGCGTGAAGCGGCAGGAGTAGGTGCCGGCGGCGATCGACCATTGGTCCTTCGCCGTGTCCATTTCCAGCGTCACGTCAATGTCGTGGGGCGTCAGTCCGAGCTGCTCGGCGACGATCTGCGCCAGCACGGTCTCGTGGCCCTGTCCCTGCACGGTGACGTCGGCGGTCACCGAAACCGCCCCCAGCGGATCGAGATTGACCGTCACCATCGAGGTCGCGCCGTTCTTCGGCCCGGCCTTGTCGCGGGCCTCGGGCGTCAGCAATGTCGAGAGATAGCCCATGTTGGACATGGCGGGCTCGACCACGACGGCGAAGCCGATGCCGTATTTCCGGCCGGCCTTGCGCGCCTCGTCGCGGCGCTTCTTGAGATGGTCGAGGCGGCCGCCGCCGATCGCGGTCTCGACCGCGCGCGGATAGTCGCCGGAATCGTAGAGCGATCCCGCGGCGGCGTGATAGGGAAATTTCTCTGGCGGCACGAGATTGCGCCTGATGACGTCGAGATGATCGAGCCCGAGCTCGATCGCGATGCGCTGCACCAGCCGTTCGAGCGCCAGATAGAGCTGCGGCCCGCCGAAGCCGCGGATGAGGCTCGCGGGCATCTTGTTGGTGAGAACCACGCGGTTGATGACGTCGATGTTCGCAACGTCGTAGCCGCCGGTCACCGCGCCGTGCATGCGGTACAGCGGTCCCGGCATCGGCGCGCGGAGAAACGCGCCGTAGTCCTCGAGTTGATCCATTCTGAGCCCGAGGATTTTTCCATCTTTCGTCACCGCCGCCTCGATCTCGGTGACGCGGTTCGGCCCGGAGCTTGCGGCCAGAAGATGCTCGGCGCGGTCCTCGACCCATTTCACCGGGCGGCCGGTGATCTTCGAGGCCAGCGCCGCCAGCACCACATACGGAAACACCGAGAGCTTGATGCCGAAGCTGCCGCCGGAATCCGGCGGAATCCGCAGCCGCATCTTCGGGCCGGGCACGCGCAGCGCGCGCGCCATCACCGGATGCGTGCTGAACGGCCCCTGGAAATTGGCCATGCAGTCGTAGCTGTCGTTGGCCGGATTGTAGCTCGCCACCGCGACGAAGCATTCCATCGGCGTGAACGACAGCCGGTGAAAATCCACGGTGAGCTTGACGACCTTGTCCGCCTTCTCGAAGGCGCTCTTGGTGTCGCCATATTGAAACTTGCGGACCGAAACCTCATTGGTATTCGCCTCGGCGTGCAGGATCGGCGCTGAGGGCTTGCACGCGGCGACCGGATCGATGATCGCCTCAAGCGGCGTATATTCGATCTGCACCAGCTCGGCCGCATCTTCCGCGAGATAGCGGTTCTCGGCCACGACGAGCGCGACCGGCTCGCCCACGAAGCGCACGCGCTCCACCGCGAGCGACCATTGATGGATCGGCGCCTTCAGCGCGACCAGAAACGGATCGGAAATCTTGCGGACGTCGTCGCCGGTGATGACGGCCCAGACGCCGTCCTTCGCCAGCGCCTCGGCCGCGTCGATGCTTACGATGTCGGCGTGCGGATGCGGCGAGCGGATGACGTGGGCGTGCAGCGTACCTGCCGGGACAGGGAGATCGTCGGCATAGCGGCCGTGTCCCGACAGAAGAGCGGGGTCTTCCTTGCGAGCGACACTGGTGCCGAGACGCTTGGACACAGAACTCACCTCACGCCGGCTGACACCGGTTCTGCGGCACACAAAGCCCTGATTTCAGCCGGGAATCAAGCGTTGACCGGGGCACGGGCCGTCTCCATAACTCGGCGGAATGCTTTGATTAGCGAACGATGGCCCGCCGGCAAAAATCGGCTGGCGGAGAGCGACTATGCCGATCGAAATTCCCGCGCCGCGCATGACTTTCGAGGTTCCGCTTGAGGACGGGGCGCGGATTGCCATGCGCCGGCACGGCAATCCGGACGGTGTGCGCCTTCTCGTCACGCACGGCAACGGTTTCGCCGCTGACGCCTACTATCCGTACTGGCGGCACCTGCTATCCAAATTTGACGTGGTGGTATTCGATTTTCGCAATCATGGCCGGAATGTTCCGGTGGTGCCCTCGAACCATCGTTACGAGCAACTCATTCGCGATCTCGAACGGGTGGTGCAGGAGGTCAAGGTCAAGCTCGGCCCGAGGCAGACCGCGGGCATCTTCCATTCGATGTCGGCGCGCGCCGCGATGAAGCATGCCGTCGAGATCGGCTGGCGTTGGGATGCGCTCATGCTGTTCGATCCGCCCGACGTGCCGCTCAAGGGCCACCCGCTCTACACGGCGATGGAGGTGTTCGAGAACAAGCTGACCGAATGGGCGAAGGGCCGCCGCCGCCATTTCAACTCGATCGACGAACTGACCGAGGAGTACAAGCAGTCGCGCGCGACCGGGCGCTGGGTCGAGGGCGTGCACGAGCTGATGGCGCGCTCGGTGCTGCGCCGCTCTGCGGACGGCAGCGGCTACGAACTCGTCTGCGCGCCGGAAAACGAGGCGGCGATCTACGCCCAGGCGCTCACGCTCGATCTCTGGCCGAAGGCCAGCGAGTTCGGCGGCCCGGTGAAGCTCGTCGGCTGCGATCCCAATTTCAAGGGCGCGCCCGCGACCGGCCCGGCCAACCAGGCGCTCGGCATCGAGGGCGGCTACGACTACAGCTTCGTCGAGGGCACCGGGCACTTGCTCCAGATCGAGAAGCCGGATGAGTGCATCCGCCTGACGCTGGAATTTTTGGGCAAGCACGGGCTGGCGTAGCGGCAGACGCCGCGCTCTGGTATTCAAGCGGCACGGTCCCGTAGCTCAGCTGGATAGAGCGGCGGTTTCCTAAGCACCGGGTCAAGAGCACAAAGTGCCTGATTTTCCTGAGGTGCTGGAAGTCCTAGGCATGGCCTAGGCAGAATGCGCGACCCCGGCATGATTCGAACATGCGACCCCCGCTTTAGGAAAGCGATGCTCTATCCAGCTGAGCTACGGGGCCTGCGCCGGAAATGAATACGCCGCCAAAGAAGATTTGGAAATAGGGAGCCCCGAGCATTTGCGCTCGGGGCGGCCACGCCGTCCGGGGACATGGCGGGGCTGGGGGACTGAGAAACGGGGGGCGCACGATAAAGGTGGTGAGTTATCGTACTTTCATGATGAGGGAATGGATTTAAATTCTGCAAGAGTCTGACGAGCGCATTCGACTACGTCTTCGGGCAAATCATGAGCGTGGTCAATTGCGATCTGCTCGTAGGCGCAATCCAGGCGATTGTGCTCCGCGAGGGTTTTTAAGCCTTCTGTCTTTTTGCCTCGTCGAATTGTTCGGATCAGGGCTTCGCGCGGGCCGTATTGTCGGATTTCCCGCTCGGTGTACCCAGCTGCTTGGTTACGGCCATGTTTGTGCTTTAGAAACTCGCGGTGAACCCGCACAGATTCCAAAACACGCTCTTCAACGCTGTGTGCTTCGAGCTTTATCTTCAATGCATTGTGGAGGTTTAGGTCCCTAAGCCGCCGCTCTACAGCTTGCACTACTTCTTTATTGTCCAACTTTCGATTGTGGTCGCGGCATCGCTCCAGCCAAGCTTGATCCGATGAGTGTGCTATCGCTACGGATAAGGTTTCGTTCATCGTGCGCGGCTTGTATCTAACGACCACATGTTCGATGCCAATTGTGAAGCGTAGCATATGTTTCGCTTCAATGTTGCTCATCCGCCGGATCGAGACGGCGTGAAATGTCGCAAAACAGATATTGTGCGACGTTTAAATATGGCTCAACGAAGCCATCAAAAGGGAGCCTTAGCCTTTTGTAATATTGTGTGCGCGTGGCCGGCTGCGCAACCCCGGCCAGCTCCGCCAGCCACGCTAGCGCTGGCGCAAAGGTCAACGATAAACTAACATTCCATCCGGACCACTCAGTGGGGGCCGATCAGCTGGAGGAGGCGGAAGCCGTGCACGAGCTTGTCGAGCGCGGCGAGGTGATCGGCCGCGCGGCACTGCGCATCAACGGGTGAACGATGATCGATCTGTATTCATGGCCGACCTCGAACGGCCACAAGGTCCACATCATGCTCGAGGAATGCGGGCTGCCGTACCGGGCGCATCCGGTGGT
>SHVN01000033.1 GCA_009694215.1 Xanthobacteraceae bacterium | reverse complement strand
TCATGCAGCCTAAAGTCAAACCGGATGCGCCAGACTCTCCCTTAGATCAGGATGCCCCTGTCTCAAAATCTCTGACGACGGACAGTGGTCTGCGACTGAGGCGCCAGACCTACCTTGAGCAGCGGATTGTCAAACGCGTGGTGTGCGTCGGGAAGCGGCACAGTGAGACCAAGTGTTTTGGCGGTCTTGAGGTTGATGATCAAATTGTACGTTGTCGGAAGATGAACGGGAAGATCAGCAGGTTTTTCGCCCTTTAACAAAAGTAGCAGAAGCATTTCGGCGTTTGAAAATAGCGACAGTGCCGAAGCTGCCATCGGTCGATATTTTTGCGCGCGAACTACAAACTCTTCAACAGTTCGCAAAGCAAAAGGGCGGCACGCTTCTGTCAACTAGGTATTGTGGGAGTGAACCGCATGAATGGAAATGCGCCAACCCCGAGCATTCGTCATGGTGGGCAGATTCATGGCGGATCATGAAGCGTGGGGCATGTTGTCCATCATGCGCAGGTAATCGCCGACTTGGGATCGAAGGACTAAAGACTTGGAGTTTGGCCCTAGACCTAGAACTACTCGATTCCGTTTATAAGGGCACAAGCGCAATCTATAAATGGCAATGCCTGCGCGCAAATCACATTATCCGCCGAACCAAGGGAAATATCGAGCAATCCGTCCAAAAGAAACTTGCGCCTTGCACTGTTTGTGCAGGTACGGGTCGCGGCAGGCTGGCGCGACGCTGAGGTTATTCGAGCACGGATAGAATCGAATTCGAGCGTCTCAAGCTGGCTGGTGAGAGCCTTGGCTGTTCGGCAGAACATTGCGGTGGAAGCGATTGTCGATCGCAAACCAAGTGGCCTACTTTTATCCCTATCACTATACTCCCCCGAGAAGGGGAGGGAAAGAGAGACCGGCTTTCGCGGTGCGAGACATTACTGCGCGAGCGCGATGCGAGCGACCTGGATGCGCTGCGTCTTGCCGTTGGCGTTCTTGGGGAGCTGCGGCAGCACGACCACATGATGCGGCAGCTTGAACGGCGCGATGCGGCCGGAGAGGGCGTCCGCCAACGCAGCCTTGTCGGTGGGAGCACCGGCCGAGCCGGCGCGCAGCACCAGGGCCGCGCCGATCCGGTTGCCGATCTCGCTGTCGGGGATCGGGAACACGCAGGCCTCCGCGACATGGCCGAGGCCGAGAATCGCGTCCTCCAGCTCGCGCGGCGCGATCAGCACGCCCTTGCTTTTGAAGCAGTCGTCGGCGCGGCCCATGATGAACACGTAGCCGTCGCCGTCCATGTGGGCGAGATCGCTGGTGACGAAGAAGCCGCCGCGCACGGTTGCGCGGGTCGTCGCCTCGTCGCCGAGATAGCCGAGGAAGAAGCCCGGATAGTCGGCGCCGAAGGCGAGCGTGCCGGCGCTGTCGGCAGGAAGCGCGTTCAGGTTCTCATCGAGGATCACGGCGCGCGCGCCCCAGGCCCGGCCGGTGGAGCCTTCCTTCTTCGGGATGTCCGGGCCGTCGCCGATCACCATCTGCGCTTCGGAGATGCCGTAGTGCTCCCAGATCGGGCAGCCGAAGCGCGCCTGCCATTCCTTGCGGACGGAATCCTCCAGCGGCTCGCCGGTGGAGTTGGCGCCGCGCAGCGAGGTGAGATCGTGGCGATGCTCGATGCCGGGCATCGCCAGGATGCGCCGGTAGAGCGTGGCGACGGAGTGCAGCAGCGTGACGCGGTCGCGCTCGATGGTCGCAAGAATGCGCTCGGGCGCGGCGCGGTCCTCCATGATCGAGCCAGTGGTGCCGTTGCGCAGCGGAAACAGCACGTTATGGCCGAGCGCGCTGATGAAGCTCCATTCGCCGGTGGCGAGGATGACGTCGCCCGGCTGTGGCGGAACGCGGGCGCGGTTGCTGTCGCCCAGCGCTTCGACCCAGCGGTGGGCGTGCACGACGCCCTTCGGTTTTCCGGTGGTGCCGGAGGTGAAGACGATGAAGGCCGGGGTGTCGGGCTTCGCGTCGAACGGGGCGGGCAAGATGGACGTAGCGCCGACGCGCTCGCCCGTCATCGTCACGAGGCCCGTTGATGTGACGATCATGCGGGGAACAGTGGGCCGCAGGCCTGCCGTCGCCGGATCGTCGCGCATGTCCTCCGCCAGCAGGAAGAGCGAAGGCTCCGACAGGCCGACGATGTGCGAAAGTTCGCTCTGCCCGAGCTGGGAGTTCTGCAGCACCGGGATCGCGCCGAGCCAAACGCAGGCGAGGAACCCCGCGGCGAATTCGGCCGAGTTCGTCGTGCGGAATATAATTTTGTCGCCGGGCTTCACGCCGAGGCGCGCGAGGTCGGCGGTGAGCGCCGTCACCATCCGCTGGAACGCGGCATTGCTGACAGGGCCGGCGGCCGTGCGAAACGCGGGATGACCGGCGCGGGCGGGGTCCTTTCCAAGCCGCAGCGCGATTTCAGCGAGGTTCATTTCAGTCCTTGTAGCCCGGCCCGCGATAGGACGGCGGCCGCTTGTCGAGGAACGCGCGGATGCCCTCGCGGCAATCGGCGGTGCGGGTGATCTCCATCACCGCATCGAGCTCGGCCTGCGCGCCCTCGGCATTCTTGTTGTGGTCCCAGTAGCGCCGCACCAGCTCCTTGGCGTGGCGCACCGAGAGGAACGGGGCCGCGGCGATTTTTTCGGCGATCTTGAAGACCTCGGGCATCAGCTTGTCGTGCGGGAACACGCGGACGACGAGGCCGATGCGCTCGGCCTCCGCGGCGTCGACGATCTCGCCGGTCAGGATCATCTCCATGGCGCGTCCGAGGCCAACGAACTTCGGCAGGTTGCGCGCACCGCCGGACTCCGGGACGAAGCCCGCGGGCACCGCGACCTCGCCGAGCTTGGCCTTGTCGGAGGCGTAGCGCATGTCGCAGGCGGTGGCGAGTTCGAGGCCTATTCCGACCGCAGGCCCGTTGATCGCGGCGATGGTCACCTGCGGCAGCTCTTCGAGCTTGCGGATGGCGCGCTGGATCACGACGTGGCGCAGATCGTTGAAGAAGTAGTTGGCAAGCTCCTTGTAGGGGCCGAAGTAGCCGAAGTCGTGCTCGTCATCGAGCGCGCCCAGAGGGGCTGCTTCCGAGCGAAGGTCGCCGCCGGCCGAGAAGCCGCGGCCCTCGCCGGTGATGACGACGACGCGAAGCCGGTCGTCGCGGCGGATCTGGTCAAGGATCAGATCGAGCTCGACGCGCATGCGCACGTCGATGGCGTTGAGCGCTTCCGGGCGGTTGAGTGTGATGAGCCCGATGCACTTGTCGCCTGGCGCGCTCGGCGGCGCCTGCACCGACCACTTCAGGGTCTTGAACTCGAACATCGGCGGCTCCTTACTTCAGGCGCGCGAATAGCCGGCGCGGATTGCCATCGGAAATCGCATCGTTGTCCGATTGAGAGAGGCCCGCCGCCTTGAGCAAGGCCAGCGGCTCCATGTCGGCCGGCGGGAACGAATAGTCGGTGCCGAGCAGCACGTTGCCGATGCCGGCGATGTCGATCAGGAAGCGCAGCGCCTTGGGGGCGTGGACGATGCTGTCGTAGGTCATCTGCGTGGCGTAGGCCGACGGCATCTTCGCCGCGACATTGCCCTGGGACGCCTTGTCCATGCGCTTGTGCATGACGTCGAAGCGGCCGGCGAGATAGGGCCAGGCGCCGCCGCCGTGCGACCACAGCAGCTTTAGTTTCGGGAAGCGGTCCATCACGCCGGACATCAGGAGCGAGCCGATGCCGAGCGTGGTGTCGTAGGTGTAGAGCGCGATCTGGGCCAGCGCGAATTTCTGGGTGCGCGGGGCGAGCGCGACATTCACCGGGTGGATGAGGATGGGAAGGCCCAGCGCCTCGGCCTTGCGCCAGAACGGATCGAGCGGAAACTCGCCGAGGTTCACGTTCTCGATGTTGGAGGAGATGATGGCGCCGATGGCGCCGATATCCGCCGAGCGCTGCAGCTCTGTGGCGGCAGCATCGGCATCGGTCAGCGGCACCGACGAAATCCAGGAGAAGCGGCCGGCGTTGTCCGCGGTCCATTCCGCGAGCGTGTCGTTGAGCATCCGGTGCCAGGCGATGCAGGCGTTGTGCGGCAGGCCGTAGCCGAAAATGTCCGGCCAGGTGCCGACGATCTGGCGGTCGATCTTCTGCTCGTTCATCCAGGCGTGGCGCTCCGCCGCCGACTCGACGAGGCGCGGAAAGAACGGCCGCACCTTGAAGCCGTAGTCGAAGGCGAGCGCCTCCTTGCCGCCCTCGGCGGGAAGCAGGCGCACGCCGATGTCGCCGCCCTTGCTCTTGATCGCGGCGATCAACTGCGGCGGAACGTAGTGGGCGTGGACGTCGATCGGCACTCGGTACTCCTACTGTTGCGCGGCCACCTTACTTGCGGTCCCGCAGCCGATC
This sequence comes from Xanthobacteraceae bacterium, assembly GCA_009694215.1. Lineage (GTDB taxonomy): Bacteria > Pseudomonadota > Alphaproteobacteria > Rhizobiales > Xanthobacteraceae > Z2-YC6860. The sequence continues at coordinate 21,162 of SHVN01000033.1, read as the reverse complement.
CATCAGCGACTTCTCCTGGCCGCCGTCAATCTCGATCATGGTGCCGTTGACCATGTGCATCAGCGGGGAGGCGAGCATGACCACGAGATTGGCCACCTCCTCGACCTCGGCGATGCGGCCCATCGGGATCGAGGACGGCGCGAGCTGATCGGCCTCCTCGTAGGAGAGCTTCATGTCGCGCGACATCGCCTTGACGAGGCCGGCCCAGCGCTCGGTGCGGACGGGGCCGGGGTTCACGGCGCAGAAGCTGATGTTGTTCCGGCCGTACTGGCCGGCGAGCGACATGGTCAGGTTCTGCCCCGCGGCGTTGGCGGCGCCCGGGCAGATTTCCCAGTAGGACGGCTTGATGCCGTCGTTGCCGATCAGGTTCACCACGCGGCCGCCGCCCTGTTTGACCATGATCGGCAGCACGTGGCGCAGGCAGCGCACATAGCCCATGAACTTGAGCTGCAGGCCCTTCTCCCAGTCGTCCTCGGTCAGATGCTCGATCACGCCGCCGGCCGCGGAGCCGGCGTTGTTGACCATGATGTCGACGCGGCCGAGCTCGTTGTGGGCGCGCTCGATGAAGCTCTTGGCGTCGGCGTCTTTCCGCAGATCGGCGGGGATGGCGACGATCTTGCGATTGGTTGCGCGTGCAATCTCGGCGGCGGTGGCCTCCAGCACGTCCTTCCGCCGCGCGCAGATGGCGATATCGACGCCTTCCTTGGCGAGCGCCAGCGCGATGCCCTTGCCGATGCCCTCGCTGCCGCCGGTGACGAGCGCGGTCTTGCCTTGAAGTTGCAGGTCCATGTCGCGTTACTCCCTTACGATCCCAGGATTGCTTTTGCGGCGTCGCCGATGGCTTCGACATTCTCGCCGGCATCGAGGAACGCGACGATCCGGCACGGGCAGCTTTCGAGTCCTTCGTAGCGCCAGGGGAAGGCGCCGATGATGGCGCGCTGGCCCAGCATCATCTCGATGTCGCCGCCCAAATTCTCGGCGTGCAGCAGCCCCTCCTGGAACGCCCAGTTGTGGAACGGGAACACGTCGGCTGAAACCTTCCGGCCGGATTTCTTGTGGGTGTATTCGAACGTGCCGAAGAACTCGCCCGGCGTCTTGCCGTGTTTTCTGGTGAACTCCTCGGCGAGGTCCGGCCGCATGTAACGGATCGAGGTGTTCATGGCGTGGTCGCAGGACCCGGTGTCCATGCCCCACCACTTGATCCTCTTCTTGAACATCCAATGCAGCGTCTCAAGGCTCGGTCCCGGGTGGTAGCAGAAGTAGCGCACCAGGTCCTGCTGCGGCCGGCCTTCGTAGTGTTTGTGCCAGCCGGTGTGCAGGATGAGGATATCGCCCTCGCGGATGTCGGCGCCCGCGCTTTCGATCATCTGCGGCGTGATGACCGCCCAGTCGTGCATGTGCCTGGAGATGTCCACCACCACGCCGCGGTTGCAGAGGTAATCGAGCGGCAGGTGCGCCATGTCGCCGTTGCGGTTGTCGGTCGCATGCATGGCGCCGTCGAAATGCGTGCCGACGTGGAGAGCGGTGTCGATGCGCTGGGCGACGATCCGCACCGTCTGCAAATTCTGCGCGTAATACATCTTGTTGCCGGCGTAGCCGACCCAGCCGGGAGTGTGGACGTTCATGACGTGAGACATGTCGACGATCTTCATGGCGGCTCCCGGCGTGTGCGGCTTAGGTCCCTTGGCTTGTATGTTCTCAGGGTGCGGACTACCGTTCAAGCGACCACGCAGGGCGATGCGCCATGAATGTGAGGACGCTGATCGGCCAGTCTGTGCACCGGTCCGAGGATTTCCGGTTTCTCAAGGGCGCCGGCCGCTTCATCGACGATCTCAAGCGCGAGGGGATGCTGCACGCGGCGGTGCTGCGCAGCCCCGTGGCACATGGCCGCATCCGTGGCATCGACGCGTCGGCCGCCCGCACCATGCGGGGCGTGCATGCGGTCATGACGGCGGCGGACATCGGCGTAGTGCCGTTCATCCCGCTGCGGCTCGCCAACCTGCCGGAGTTCAAGGGCTACCTCCAGCCGGTTATCGCCGGTGACAAGGTTCGCTACGTCGGCGAGCCGATCGCGCTGGTGGTCGCGGAGACGCAAGCCCTGGCCGAGGATGCGCTCGAAGCCATCGCAGTGGATATCGAGCGGTTGCCGGCGCTGCCGGACCGGCATGCGGCGGCGGCGGATAAATCCCTTTTATTCGAGGCGGCGGGGAGCAACCGCGCGGTGCGCTACACGGCGTCGTTCGGCGACGCCAAAACCGCTTTCGCCAAGGCGGAATACACCCGCAAGGAAACATTTCGCTGCCATAGGCTCACCGGCTTGCCGCTGGAGACGCGCGGGCAGATTTCCGAATGGGACGCGGCGAAAAAGCGGCTGACGGTGTTCGGCGCGACCAAGGTGCTGTTCTTCAATCGCCGCACGCTGGCGCCCATGCTCGGCGTCACCGAGGCCGACATCGACATGATCGAGGTCGATGTCGGCGGCGGCTTCGGCGTGAAGGGCGAGTTCTATCCTGAGGATTTCCTGATCCCGTTCGCGGCGCGGCTCGTGGGCCGTCCGGTGAAATGGATCGAGGACCGCAGGGAGCATCTCACCGCCACCAACCACTCGCGCGAGGTCGATTGCGAGCTTGAGATAGCCTGCACGCGCGACGGCACGATCCTCGGCATGCGCGGGCATATCAGCGCCGACATGGGCGCCTATATCCGCACCAACGGCGGCGTGGTGCCGGCCAAGGCTGCGCAATTCCTGCCGGGGCCGTACTGCATCCGCGACATCGCGCTGACGGTGGAGGCCTTCGTCACCAGCAAGACGCCGGTCGGAACCTTGCGCGCGCCGGGACGTTTCGAAGCGAACTTCTTCCGCGAGCGATTGCTCGACATCGTTGCGGACGATCTCGGCCTCGACCCGATGGAGTTCCGCCGCAAGAATCTCATCAAGGAGGCGGAGCTGCCGTTCCACACCGGCAAGCTCGTGCCCTACGAGCCGGAGACCGACTTCGACACCGGCGACTATCACGTCACTTTCGAGCGCGCGATCGCCGAGATCGGCTGGGACAAGAACAAGGCGATGCAGGGCAGGCTGCTCGACGGACGCCTGCACGGGTTTGCCGCCACGCCGTTCGTCGAGAGCGGCGGCTCCGGCAAGGAGAATTCGCGGCTGGTGATCGAGGGTGACGGTTCGGTGAGTGTCTATGTCGGTTCGTCGGTGCTGGGGCAGGGGCTGGAGACGACGCTCGCGCAGGTCGCCGCCGAGACGCTGAAACTGCCATTCGAGAAGATCAAGATTCTGCATGGCTCGACCACCTATGTCCGCGAGGGCTTCGGCACCTTTGCGTCGCGCTCGATGGTGGTCGGCGGCTGCGCCGTGATGGACGGCTGCAACAACCTGCTTGCCGCCATTCGCGCGGCGGCGACGGAGCGGCTGGGGTTCCCGAACGAGGAAATCGAAATCGCCGGTGGCGCGGTGGTCGCGGGGACGAAGCGCGCGAGTTTTTCGGATTTCGCCGGCCTGGAAGTGGAAGGCACCTTCGCCACCACGACCCGTACCTACAGCTACGGCGCGCACGCCTGTCATGTCGCGGTCGACCCGCGCACCGGCCACGTCGATATCCTCGACTATGTGGCGATCGAGGACGTCGGCGTGGCGATCAATCCGCATATCGTCCACGGCCAGGCGATCGGGGCTCTGGTGCAGGGGCTCGGCGGCGTGTTCCTCGACCAGATCCTCTACGACCAGGACGCGCAGATGCTCAACGCCTCGCTCGCCGACTATCTCGTGCCGCTGGCGACCGACTTCTCCAACGTCCGCGCCATCACCATGGAACTGCGCCGCTCGAAAACCAATCCGCTCGGCGCCAAGGGCGCGGGGGAGGGCGGCATGGTGGCGGTGGCGGCGACCACGGCCAATGCGGTCGCGGCGGCGCTCAAGCCGCTCGGCATCGAGCTTCGCGACCTGCCGCTGTCGCCCGCGAGGCTCTGGGGCCTTGTGAATGGCGGCGGGGCCGCTAAGAAATAAGCATGCCTGAAAAGGCGCCGGACAGTCAGGGAGCGTAACGTGGCCAACAAGGATTTGCGGGACTGGATCGCCGGCGTCGAGAAGGCGGGCGAGCTCAAGATCATCAAGGGCGCCGAGCCCAAGGAGGAGATCGGCGGCTTTGTTGATATCTATATGCGGAAGATGGGCAACCCCGCGGTGATGTTCGACGAGGTTCCGGGCTTTCCGAAGGGCCACCGCGTCATCGCCAACATCCTGACGTCCGTGCCGCGCATCAACATCGCGCTCGGCCTGCCGCCGGAGACGACCGAGATCGAGCTGACCCAGTGGTGGCGCAAGTATTTCAAGGACGCGCCGTCGCAGCCGACGAAGGCGGTCAACGGCGGGCCGCTGCTCGACAACGTGCTGTCGGGCAAGGACGTCAACATTGAGAAGATCCCGACGCCGGTGTGGCACGAGCACGACGGCGGGCCATTCATCGGCACCGCATGCCTCGTGGTGATGAAAGACCCGGACTCGGGCTGGGTAAACTACGGCACCTATCGCGTGCAGTCGCACAAGCCGGACCTGGCGAGCGTGATGATGTCGCCCGGCAAGCACGGCCTGATCATCATGCGGAAATATCACGAGCGCGGACAGCCGTGCCCGGTGGCGGTGATCGCCGGCATGCATCCCGCGCTGGTCATGCTGGGCGGCATCGAAATTCCCTACGGCAAGAACGAGCTTGAGGCCGCGGGCGGTATCTTCGGCGAGTCCGTCGAGGTCATCAACATGCCGAAGACCGGCCTGCCGGTGCCGGCGAATTCCGAGATAGCCTTCGAAGGGTTCATCCATCCCGACGACCGAATCAAGGAAGGACCGCTCGGCGAATGGACCGGCTATTACGCCAGCGGCAGCGATCTGGAGCCGGCGATTCGCATCGAGACGTTGATGTATCGCAACGATCCGATCCTGATGGGCGCGATCCCGGCGGTGCCGCCGAACGACAACACCTACTATTTCGGCGCCTACCGCTGCGGCGCGGTGTGGAACCAGCTCGAAGCCGCCGGTATCCCCGGCGTGAAGGGCGTCTGGGCGCACGAGGCGGGCGGCAGCCGCTTTCTCCTCGTGATCTCGATCAGCACGCTTTACGGCGGCCATTCCAAGCAGGCGGCGATGGTGGCTGCGCATTGCCACGCCGGCGCCTACTGCAACCGCTGGACCATCGTGGTCGACGACGACATCGACCCGACCAACTTCAACGACGTGATCTGGGCGATGTGCACGCGTTGCGATCCGCGCGACCAGGTCGACATCATCCACGGCGGCTGGAGCTCGGCGCTCGACCCGATGTGCTACGACACCGAGGACGACCGCCGCAATTCGCGCGTGGTGATCGACGCCTGCGTGCCGTTCCGGCGCAAGAAGACCTTCCCGAAGATCGCGCGGTCGAGCAAGGCGCTCGACGATCGCATGCGAGCGAAATGGGCGAAGGATCTGCCGAAGGGGTTTTGAGCGGAAACCAATTTGCCGACGGCTTGACGATTTGTAGCCTATAGACTACATTGCCATGATCGAGGTTCGCCAGACTTCGGAATTTTCGGGCTGGTTGCGCCGTCTGAAAGACGCAAATGCCGCCGCCCGGATCGTCGCGCGTATCCGCCGCATGGAGATGGGAAATTCCGGCGACGCCAAAAACGTCGGCAAGGGCGTGATGAAAATGCGGATCGACTATGGCCCCGGATACCGGGTCTATTATCTGCATCGGGGAGCAGAAATAGTGGTTCTCCTTTGCGGCGGCGACAAGCGAACGCAGCGGCAGGACATCAAGCGCGCTTTGGCGCTGGCGGAGAATCAATGATGGCCAAGACGACGCGGTTCGATGCCGCCGACTATCTCGACAGCGAGGAACGGCAGGTGGCCTATATCACGGCAGCTCTTGAGACGGGCGACGCAGATTTTGTGCGCGACGCGCTGGGCCTCGTGGCTCGCGCCCGTGGCATGGGCGAAATCGCCAAGAATGCGGGCTTGAACCGGGAGAGCTTGTACAAAGCGCTCGGCGAATCCGGTCATCCTGAATTCAGCACCGTCATGCGGGTGCTAGGAGCCTTGGGACTCACGCTGTCCGCTCGCCCGGTGCCGGTAGTGCGCGCTTCAAAGAAGCGGCGTGTCGCCTGAGAGCTGACCTCTCGTCATGCGTCTGGCGGCGCGGCGGAGGCCTGGGGCAAATCCTGCCCGGCCGCGACAATAGCCTTCACGATGTTGGCGTAGCCGGTGCAGCGGCAGATCTGACCGCTCAATTCGTGACGGACGGTCTTGTCGTCGGGGCGAGTGTGCCGCTGCAGGATGTCGCGCGCGGTGATCAGCATGCCCGGCGTGCAGAACCCGCACTGCAGGGCGTGGCTTTCGTGAAAGTGCCGGCGCAGCAGCGTCATCAGGGGATCGTCGCGCAAGCCTTCAAGCGTCGAGACCGCGCGGCCGTCGGCCATGGCGGCGAGCGTTAGGCAGGAGCGCGTCGCCAGCCCATCCACCACCACTGTGCAGGCGCCGCAGGCGCCGTGCTCGCAGCCGAGATGCGTGGCGGTGAGCCCGCAGCGGTCGCGCAGGAAATCGGCCAGCGACTGACGCGGCTCCACGTCGTCGACGACCTTCACCCCATTCAATGCGACGGTGATCGCAGTCATTGGGCCCGCATGTCCCGCGCGGCGCGCAGGATGTTCGCTGTGTGCATCCGTTTCTGATAGGCGTCCAGCCCCTCGAAATTGGCGTCGAGGTCGGTGGCGATGGCCGCGCGAAGCTGTTCCTCCGTGGCGCCGGCAACGGCAAGCTGGGTCGCCGTCGCAACCATCTGACGGGGACGGGGGCCGGCGGCGCCGAGCACCACCGTCGCGGGGCCATCCTTGCCGAGCGCGGTGACGATTGCGATCGAATGGGCGAAGGCGCCGCTCTTGCGCGCCACCTTGGCGAAGCCCCAGCGCAGCGGCACTTTCGGGGCCGGGATGTCGAAGCCCATAATGATGTCGCCGGTGGTGAGCGTGGTGGCGTAGGAATCGTGGATGAAATCGGCGATGCGCGGCACGGTTACGCCGGAGCGGCCGACCACCCGCACGGTGGCGTCGAGCGCGATCAGGCAGCACGGCCAGTCCGCGGCGGGATCGGCCAGCGCGATGCTGCCGCCGATGGTGCCGTGGTTGCGCACCGCTCGGTAGGAGATCTGGCCCGCCACTCGGCGCATCAGGCCGCCGAACACATCGGGGGTCTTGCCGTCCTCGATCTGCGAATGCGTGGTCAGCGATCCGATCCAGGTGCTGTCGGGCGTCGCCGTCACCGCCTTGAGATCGTCGAGCCGGCTGATGTCGACCAGGAGATCGATCAGCGCCACCCGCAGGCTCAGCATCGGTATGAGCGACTGGCCGCCGGCGATGGCGGCCGTCGTCGCGCCGCGCCGGCCGAGCGCCACGCTCGCCTCTGCAACCGATTTCGGCCGGATGTATTCGAATGGCGCCGCTTTCATGGCGCGGGACTCTTGTCGGCGCTCTTGATGCGCCGGGCGCGCTCGATCGCCTCAGAAACGCGGCGCGGCGTCAAGGGTGTTTCGTTGAAGCTCGCGCCGATGCCGCGGAAGGCGTCGGAAATGGCATTGGCGATGGCCGCGGGCGGCGCGATGGCGCCGCCTTCGCCGAGGCCTTTGACGCCGTATTCGGTGGCCTGGGCCGGATGGACGAGATGATGCAGCCGCACGGTCGGAATTTCCGGCGCGCAGGGCACCATGTAGTCGCCGAACGTGGTGGCGAGCGGCTGGCCGATCTCGTCGTAGGGAATTTCCTCGTAGAGCGCGGTGCCGATCCCCTGGGCGATGCCGCCCTGCACCTGGCCGTCGACGATCATCGGATTGATCATGGTGCCGCAGTCTTCCGACACCGCGTAATCGAGGATTTCGACGACGCCGGTGTCGGGCTCGACGGCGACCACGACGGCATGGGTGCCGTAGGCGAACACGCCGCCGGTTTCCGAGGGCTCGTAAGTGGCGGTGACGTCGAGCAGCGGGTCCATCCCCGCCGGCAGATGCTCCTGGCGGACGTTGGCGGCGTAGGCGATCTCGACGAAGCTGACGCTGCCCGACGGGCTGTGCACCGCGCCGGCCTCGATGTAGGTGTCGGCGACGTTGGCCTGGAGCAGATGCGCGCCGATCCGCCGGATCTTCTCGATCAGCATCCGGCAGGAGCGCGCCACGGCGCCGCCGGCGAACACGATGGAGCGCGAGGCGAAGGTGCCGAAGCCGAACGGCGTCGTCGCGGTGTCGCCGTAGCGGATGGAAATCTGCGACGGGTCGAGCGTGAGTTCATGGGCGGCGATCTGCGAAAGCGTGGTCTCGTGCCCCTGGCCGTGATTTTGCGTTCCGACGTGGATGATGAGCGAGCCGTCGGGCATCATGCGGGCGTTGGCGGATTCGTATCCCGGCACCACGCGCGACTTGCGCTTGACCCATTCGACTTGACCGTGGCCGCTCTGCTCGGTGTAGAAGGCAAAGCCCACGCCGATGGCGCGGCCGTCGGGCTCCGGCTTCGCCTGGCGGGCGCGGATGGCCGGGAGATTGATCATGTCGCGGGCGATGTCGAGCGCGGCGACATAGTCGCCGGTGTCGAGCCGCATGCCGGCCGCGGTGCGATACGGCAGTTCCGCGGCGGTGACGATGTTTTGCCGCCGCAGATCGAACGGCTCGCGGCCGAGCTCGCGCGCCACCTCGTCGACCAGCCGCTCGATGGCAAAGCAGGCGCCCGGCCGCGCCACGCCGCGATAGGGGCCCATCGGCGCCTTGTTGGTGGCGACTGTGTAGGTCTGCAGGTTCAGGTGCCGGATACGATAGGGGCCGGTCAGGTTGCGCGACGCCATGCTGGCTTCCATGAAGGAGCCCGTCGGCCACAGCGAATAGGCGCCGGCGTCGATATAGACCTCGCCCTCGACGCCGAGCAGCACGCCTTCGCGGCTGGCGCAGATGGTGAGATCGTAGAAATGGTCGCGGGCGTGAACCGAGGCGAGCAGATGTTCGCGGCGGTCCTCGATCCAGCGCACCGGATGCCCGACCTTCATGGCGATCGCGGCGACGGCGATGTCCTCCGGCATGATCCGGTTCTTGCCGCCGAAGCCGCCGCCAACGTCGGGGGCGATGACTCGGACCTTGTTCTCCGGCAGGCCGAGCGCGCGCGCGAGCCCGATCCGCACCACATGGCCGCCCTGGGTGGAGAGATAGACCACCAACTCGTCGTTGCGGTAATCCCAATAGGCCAGCAAGCCACGGCATTCGAGCGAGACCGTGGCCTGCCGGTTCATGCGGAGCTGGCGGCGAATCCGGATCGGCGCCTGCGCCAGGGCAGGGTCGCCTTCGAATACCGAGCTGGTGATGAAAGCATTGTCCGGCCACGAGTCGAACAGGCGCGGGCTGCCCGGCTTCATCGCCGCGACGCAATCGACCACCGCCGGCAGGGCCTCGAGATCGACCTCGACATGGTCGGCCAGATCCTCGGCCTGGGCGCGCGACGGCGCGATGCAGGCGGCGATCGGCTGGCCGACATAGCGCACCCGCCCGTCGGACAGCGCCGGATAGGGGCTGTGACGATGCGCGGCGAGCTCGGGCCCGGCTTCGAGAATGTGCAGGGTGCCGAGGTCGGGCAGCGTGAACACCTGCGCGCCGCCGCCCACGGGCTTGATCACGCGGCCCACCTGCGCGTGCGCCATGTCGCTGCGGACGAAAGCCACGTCCTGCACGCCCGGCATCCGGACGTCGGCGATGAACATGCCGTGGCCAAGCAGATGGCGGGCATCTTCCTTGCGCAGCACGCTCGCTCCGATCCATCTGTCGGAGGACGAGGGAACGACCATGTCTGATTGCTCTTCCGGTGACGACTTTGCCCAGCTCAATTTGCACCGCGGCAGACGAAGGCACAAGCGCCGGCAAATTGTCCCCCCGGCGCGGGCCTTGCCCCATATCGGGCCAAGAAAACGTCATCTTGCCGCCCGTATTCGTGTCTTCGGTTCCCTCCGAAGTCGCACGCCCGCGATTGTTTGTGATACGAAGCACCCATGACACTGGACGCGGCACAACACCGGTCGGGCAAGGGCTCGGGGGACGAGAATTTCCCCGTGGCCTCGTGGGTGGTCGCGCCGCAGCACCGCCGGCCGATCATGGCGTTCTACGAATTCGTGCGCATCGCCGACGACATCGCCGATCACGCGACGCTTGCCCAGGCCGACAAGCTCGCGCATCTCGACCGCATGGAGGCGAGCCTGCTGGGCCGCCACGATGGCGAGGCCGCAGGCGTCACGCTCCGCGCGGCGCTGGCCGAGCGCAACCTGTCGCCGCAGCACGCGCAGGACCTGCTGCGGGCGTTCCGCCAGGACGTCACCAAGCACCGCTACGCGGACTGGGACGAACTGATCGACTATTGCCGCTATTCGGCGATGCCGGTCGGCCGCTTCGTGCTCGACGTGCATGGCGAGAGCCGCTCGACTTGGCCCGCTTCGGACAACGTCTGCGCGGTGCTGCAGATCATCAATCAACTGCAGGACTGCGTGAAGGACTACCGGGCGCTGGACCGGGTCTATGTCCCGCTCGATGCGCTCGCGGCCTCGGGCTCCCGCGTCGAGGCGCTGGAGCAGCCGCGGGCGAGCCCGCAGCTGCTTGCCTGCCTGCACGGGCTTGCCGGCCGCACCGGCGTCATGCTGGAACAGGGTGCCGCCCTGCCGCTGCAGATCAGCGACAGGCGGCTCTCGCTTGAGATTTCGGCTATCGTCACCCTGGCGCGGCATTTTGTTAAGCTGCTGCGGGAACGGGACCCGTTGAGCGAGAACGTCCGTTTGGGCAAATTCGGGGTAGCGGCGTTCGGTGCGCTCGGCGTCGCCAAAAGATTGTTCGGTCACCTGGTTGGATCGCCCGGCGCCGTCAGCAGATCGCCAGCCGATGAACGACGCCACACCAACTGAAACGCAGATGTCCGGTACCGGGGCTGCCGGCGCGCCAAGCCGCGCCTCGGGCAGCTCGTTCTACACGGCGATGCGGATTTTGCCGCGCGCTCAGCGCGAGGCGATGTTCGAGATCTATTCGTTCTGCCGGCTGGTGGACGACATCGCCGATTCCAGCGCGCCGTATGCCGAACGGCGGCTCGGCCTCGCGCAATGGCGCAAGGACATCGATGCGCTCTACGCCGGCCATCCGCCGGCCGAGTTGCGGGCGCTGGCGCAGGCAGCGTGCGATTTCTCGCTCCGCAAGGAGGATTTCCTCGCGGTGATCGACGGCATGGAGATGGATGCCGCGAAGGACATCCGCGCCCCAGACTGGGCGACGCTCGACCTTTACTGTGATCGCGTCGCGAGCGCGGTGGGGCGGCTGTCGGTCCGCGTGTTCGGCATGGCCGAGCAGGACGGTATCGCGCTGGCGCATGGCCTCGGCCGCGCGCTCCAGCTCACCAACATTCTCCGCGACATCGACGAGGACGCCGGCATCGGACGGCTCTATCTGCCGCAGGAGGAGCTGCGCAAGGCCGGGATCGTCAGCGCCGATCCGCAGGCCGTTCTGAGCAGTGCGGCGCTCGGGCAGGTCTGCGACGCGGTGGCCGCGCGCGCGCTGAACCACTTCCAGGAGGCCGATACGATCATGGCGCGCAATCCGCGCCGCGCGGTGAAGGCGCCGCGGATCATGGAAGAGGTCTATCGCATCATGCTGCAAGGCATGATGGCGCGCGGCTGGGCTCCGCCGCGCACGCGGGTGAGCGTGAGCGGGCTCCGCCTCTCCTGGATCGCCGTGCAATACGCAATCATCTGATGGCGCGCACGGTCCACATTATTGGCGCGGGTATCGCAGGCCTCGCAGCGGCGGTTCGGCTGGCGCCGTCGCAGGCTACGGTGATCGTGCACGAAGCCACCGTCTATCCCGGCGGCCGCTGCCGGTCGTTCTTCGATCGCACCATCGGCATGACGATCGACAACGGCAATCATCTGGTGCTGTCGGGCAATCATGCGGTGCGGAGCTACGCCGAGGCGATCGGCAGCGCCGCGGGTCTGGTCGGGTCTCCGGCGGCGGATTTTCCGTTCGTCGACCTCGCGTCGAACGAGCGCTGGACGCTGCGGATCTGCGACGGCTTGCCGTGGTGGATTTTCGACAAGCAGCGCCGGGTTCCCGGCACGCGCCTCGGCGACTACCTGCGGCTCTGGCGTCTGCTCCGGGTCCGCGCCGACGCGCCGGTCGGGCAGGTCATCGATTGCTCCGGTCCGCTTTACGAACGGATGGTGCACCCCCTGCTGCTTGCAGCGCTCAACCTGGAGCCGCGCGAGGGCTCGGCGGCGTTGGCGTCTGCGGTGGTGCGCGAGACGCTGGCGGCGGGCGGGCAGGCGTGCCGTCCGCTGATCGCCCGCGAGGGGCTCGGCCCCGTGCTGATCGAGCCTGCGATCGCGCATCTGCGCGAGCGCTACGTCGAGGTCCGGCTGGATCACGAATTGCGCGCGATGCGCTTCTCCGGCGGCAGGGTCGCCGAACTTGATTTCGGCGCGGACACCGTCGGCGTCGGCGCCGGCGACGCGGTCATCCTCGCGGTGCCGACCCATGCGGCGGCGGCGCTTGTTCCAGGCCTGTCCACGCCGCAGGGCTACCGGGCTATCGCCAACGCGCATTTCCGCATCGACGTTCCGCCAGATGTTCCGCCGATGCTCGGCATCATCAACGGCACGACCGAGTGGGTGTTCGCGTTTCCGGGCCGGCTGTCGGTCACGATCAGCAACGCCGACCGCCTGATGGACGTGCCGCGCGCGATGCTGGCCCAGACGATCTGGCAGGAGGTCTCGAGGGCCGTGGGAATTGCCGCCGAATTGCCGCCGTGGCAGATCGTGCGGGAGCGGCGGGCGACCTTCGCCGCGACGCCCGTGGAGAACGCGAGGCGCCCGGCGGCGCGGACGGAGTGGGGAAATCTTGCCTTGGCTGGAGACTGGACCGCGACCGGATTGCCCGCGACGCTGGAGAGCGCGGCTCGATCGGGTCATCGCGCGGCGGAGCTTGTGATGTCCGGGGGCGCGGCATGACGGCGGCCCCGGCCATTCTCGACCGCCAGATCGCCTCGGCGACGCGGGCGCTGCTCGATTGCCATCTGCCCGCCGGCGAATGGTGCTTCGAACTCGAGGCCGACGCCACCATCCCGGCCGAATACGTTTTCCTCCGCCACTATCTCGGCGAGCCGGTTGATGCCGGGCTGGAGCAGAAGATCGCGGTCTATCTGCGCCGCACGCAAAGCCCCGACCACCAAGGCTGGCCGCTGTTCCAGGATGGCGGCTTCGACATGAGCGCGAGCGTGAAGGTCTATTTCGCGCTCAAGATGATCGGCGACTCCACCGATGCCCCGCACATGGCGCGCGCGCGGGAGGCGATCCGGTCGCACGGCGGGGCGGGACGCGCCAACATATTCACCAAGGTGATGCTGGCGCTCTGCGGGTTCATTCCGTGGCGCGCGGTGCCGGTGATGCCGGTCGAGATCATGCTGTTTCCAAAATGGTTTCCGTTCCATCTCGACAAGATCTCCTACTGGAGCCGCACCGTAATCGTTCCGATGCTGGTGCTGATGGCGCTGAGGCCGCGGGCGCGGAACCCGAAGAATGTCCGGATCGACGAGCTGTTCCTTGAACCGCCGGAGACGCTCGGGCCGGCGCCCAAGGCGCCACAGCAGAACGCGGTGCTGTTCTGGTCCTTCCGCGTCTTCGACACCATGCTGCGTGCGAGCGAGCCGATGTTCTCCAAGCTGTCGCGGCCGCGCGCGATGGAGGCCGCGGTGGCGTGGGTGGTCGAGCGGCTCAACGGCGAAGACGGGCTCGGCGGAATCTATCCGGCGATGGCCAACAGCGTGATGATGTTCGACGCGCTGGGCTACGCGGAGGATCATCCGCACCGGGCGATCGCCCGCCGGGCGATCGAGAGGCTGCTGGTGGTGGGGCCACACGAGGCCTATTGCCAGCCTTGCGTCTCGCCGATCTGGGACACCGCGCTTGCCGCTCACGCGCTGATGGAAACCGGCGACGGCGAGGCGCTTGAGCGGGTCGCTAAAAGCCTGCGGTGGCTCGAGACCAAGCAGGTCCTCGACGTCAAAGGCGACTGGGTGTCGCGGCGGCCGGATGTGCGTCCCGGCGGCTGGGCGTTCCAGTACGCCAACCCGCATTATCCCGATGCCGACGACACGGCGGTGGTGGTCGCGGCGATGGATCGGGCGCGCGGCGTGGATGCGCGGATCGACCACCGCCCCGCTATCGCGCGCGCGCGGGAATGGATCCTCGGCATCCAGAGCAAGAACGGGGCCTGGGGCGCGTTCGACGCCGACAACGAGTACCACTATCTCAACAGCATCCCGTTCGCCGATCATGGCGCGCTGCTCGACTCGCCGACCGAGGACGTGACCGCGCGCTGCGTGTCGATGTTGGCGCAGCTCGGCGAGACGGCGAAGAATTCGGCCGCGGTCGCGGCCGCGGTGGGCTACCTCAAGCGCACGCAGCTTGCCGACGGAAGCTGGTACGGCCGCTGGGGCATGAACTACGTCTATGGCACTTGGTCGGTGCTGTGCGCGCTCAACGCCGCGGGCATCGATCGCAACGCGCCGGAAATGCGCAAGGCCGCGGCCTGGCTGATCTCGATCCAGAACGCCGACGGCGGCTGGGGCGAGGACGGCATGAGCTACAAGCTCGACTATCGCGGCCATGAGCCGGCGCCCAGCACCGCGTCACAGACCGCGTGGGCGCTGCTCGGATTGATGGCGACAGGCGACGTCAAAGAGCCCGCGGTCGCCCGCGGCATCCAATATCTCCAGCAGGGGCAGGGCGGCGACGGCTTCTGGGAGGAGGCGCGCTACACCGCGACCGGTTTCCCGCGCGTGTTCTACCTGCGCTACCACGGCTACCGAAAGTATTTCCCGCTGTGGGCGATGGCGCGCTATCGCAACCTGACGGCGCGCAACGACCGCACCGTCAAGTTCGGGATGTAGCGACGCCGAAAAGTAGACGCCAAAGCATCACCGAAGCGAGTTCAGCTTGGTCTTCTGCTCGTCGCTGTGCCGGCTGGTGAAGTTGTTGAGCGCGATGTTGAAGTTGGAGGCGGCGAAGATCACCGCGGTCAGACGGTCGGCCGCGGCATCGAGCCGCGCCGCCGGCGTCGCCTCGATCGGCTTGAGGTACGACGCCATCAGGAACTGCCCCATCTCAGACGATTTCTTCTGCAGCGCCTCGAGGCTGGCGCGCTGAGCCTTGGTGGGGCGTAGGCTCTGATCGATCTGCCGCATCGCCGCTTCGTTCGAAGCAGGCAGGCCGCACATCCGCGCCATATCGGCCCGGCTCATGGTGGCAGGGCTTTTGGCGCGCGGGTCCGCCTGTTGCGGCGCGGGGCGGCGAACTGCCGCTTCTGGTCGTCGGTCAGCGAGTCGTAGAACCGCGCGAGCGGGCCGCGGATGAACTG
This sequence comes from Xanthobacteraceae bacterium, assembly GCA_009694215.1. Lineage (GTDB taxonomy): Bacteria > Pseudomonadota > Alphaproteobacteria > Rhizobiales > Xanthobacteraceae > Z2-YC6860. The sequence continues at coordinate 5,713 of SHVN01000033.1, read as the reverse complement.
CGCCGCGCCATGCGCGGGCCAAAGCATGTCCTGCATCGCGCGCACCCGTTCGACCGGCGTGAGGCCGGCCTCGCCGCCGCGGCAGGTCGACTTGATGGAGGCGATGGCGTCGCTCAGCGCCGTGGTGAGCGCATCGAGCGCGCTGCGCTGCGTGGCATCGAGCTCGATGGAGGCGGCGATCTGGGCGATCGGCCAGTCGGTCGCGGTCAGATCCACGCTGCCACATCCGGCGGCGACGGGGATTGCGTTGGGCTCGTCGGCGCGGGCCTGCGTATTGTTCGCCCGCGCCCTCGTCGCGAGCGTGGCACTCGGGACGAGGGCGGTGCCGAGCACGTCGGCGATGCCGTGGGCCCGCAGCCGTTCGCCGTATTCCTTCGGCCACAGCGTGAAGCCGATGACATCCTCATAGGCGCTCGGCCAGGCCAGCGGCCCGACCGTGCCGAGGCGGAGCTGCGGGCGGGCGGGAGCGGTCGGTTCGCCGGCGCGGGCTTGTGGCTCGCCGCTTGATGCCGTTCCGGTGGTTGCGAGAGCCCCGATCTGCTGGTTGGCGTTGTCGGCGGGCTGGGTGTCGCTGGGATTGGTCGCGGCCGTGGCTGCGGTGGCGCCGGCCACGCCGGCAACCGCGGCGGCCGGAGCCGCCGATCTCGCAACGGCCCTGGCCTGGGCCGCACGGATGGCTGCCGCGCGCCGCGCCTGGTAGGCCGACGGCCGGGCAATCTGCCGGCCACCCCCGAAGATCGGTCCCAGCGGGCCGGCCCTGAGGATCTTCAGCAGCAGTGGCCGCGCGTCGGCGTGCGTGGGCGGCAATGCCACGGAGGCCAGAAAAAGCCCCATAACCAGGATCATTCCCCGACGTATGAAGGCCTCCGGCCCTTTTGGGCGCCCCTGACAAGCTTGCTCGGACAATATAACGGCGCGAGGGGACACCGGGCTTCCTCCAGGGTCATTCGGTGTGCAACTCCGGGTCCCGCAACGACCCCGGATTTGGCCCTACCCGGCTTTCATCGAATAGCGTCATATGGTCTCAACGCAGCTTTCGCCTGAAGGAAAACCTGTGTCGACAAGCGATTCCAACAAGATGGCTGCAGGCGATGGCGCCGGAGCGCCGCCGCCCCGCAAGCTGCATGACCTGGCCTATGGGCTGGAGAGGATGGGCCTGATCTCGCTGCGCGCGCCGGTTGTGTCGGCCATCATTCTCGTCCTGCTCTGTCTTCTTGCGGTCGTTGGCGTGGGGCGTCTCAAGGTCGACGATTCGCTGAGCCAGCTTTTCCGTTCCGATACAAAGGAGTTCCGCCATTACGAAGAGGTGACCAAGCGCTTCCCCTCCAGCGAGTTTGACGTCCTGGTGGTGGTCGAGGGCAAGACCCTGATGGCGCGGGAGTCGATCGAGAAGCTCCGCGACCTCGTCACCGACCTGCATCTGATCGACAGCGTGCGCGGCCTGATTTCGCTGTTCTCGGCCCGCCAGCTGCCGGAGGGGGGCAAGCTGCCCGCGCCGGTGTTCCCGGAAACGCTGCCGACCGGCGCCGAATACGACGCGCTGGTCAAGCGCGTGCTGAGCAACGAGATCATCCGCGGCAAGCTTCTCGCGGAGGACGGCACGCTGGCGCTGGTCGTGCTCTCGCTCGATCCCAAGATCGTCAGCGGCAAGGGGCTCAAGACCACCGTCGACGAAATCCGCAAGACGATGGAGGAAAATCTCGGCTCCACCGGGCTCACGGTGCAGTTGGCCGGCGTGCCGACCATGCAGCTCGAGATCCGCAACGCGGTGGAGCGCGATACGCTCCTCTACAACACCATCGGCTTTGCCGCGGGCTGCCTGATCGCCATCGCGTTTTTCCGCCGCGTCTCTTTCATGATCATCGCCGCGGCCCCGCCGCTGATTGCGATCCTGCTGTCGCTCGGCGCGCTCGGTTGGTTCAACTTCAGCCTTAACATGTTCCTCAACGTGATGACGCCGCTTATCATGGTGATTAGCTTCTCCGACAGCATGCAGCTCACCTTCGCGGCGCGCGACCGGCTGATCGTCGGTCAGGACAAGTACCAGGCGTTTCGCGAGGCCGTGCTGGTGGTCGGCCCGGCCTGCGTGCTGACGCATTGCACCGCCGGGATTTCGTTCATTGCATTGCAGTTCTCAAGCTCGGATGCGATCAGCACGTTTGGCAAAGCGGGCCTGATGGCGACGGTGATCGCGCTTCTGGCGGTGCTGTCGCTGGTGCCGTTGCTCGGCGTGTTGCTGATCCGCAAGACATCGAGCTTTGCGGTCGGTGGCCGGGGCGCAGACATCGGCGTCGAAGCCCTGCGCAGCTTCTGCCGCTGGGTGGCGCTGCGCATGGTCAGCCATCCAGGTCTCTACAGCCTGATCGGCCTGCTCGTCGTCGTCGGGCTGTCGGTCATCTACATCAATCTCGAGCCGCGTTACCGGCTGGCCGACCAGGTGCCGGACAAGCGACAGGCGGTCGAGGCCTCGGGCCGGCTCGACGCCAAGCTTACCGGCGCCAATCCGATCGACGTGCTGATCGAATTCCCGAAGGGCGCGAACCTTTACGACGACCAGACGCTCGCGACCATCGCGGCGGTGCATACGATCGTGGAGAAGCAGGCCGGCGTCGGCAACGTCTGGTCGCTCGACTCGTTGCGGCGGTGGCTCGCCGAGAAGGCCGGCAAGGCCGATCTCGACACGCTCAAGCAATACGTCGATATCCTGCCGGAGCATCTGACGCGGCGGTTCGTCTCGGTAGAAAAGGACGCCGTCGTCGTGTCCGGCCGCATTCCCGACATCGATGCCAGCCAGTTGCTGCCGGTGGTGCAGAAGCTCGACAAGGCGCTCGACGACGTGCGCAAGGCCCATCCGGGCTACGAGATCGCGGTCACCGGGCTCGCCGCGATCGCGGCGCGCAACTCGGCCGATATGATCGGCAAGCTCAACCAGGCGCTGACGGTGGAGATCGTGTTCGTCGCGGCCTTCATCGGCATCGCCTTCCGGTCCTTCATCGTGATGCTGGTGAGCGTCCTGCCTGGCATCTTTCCGGTGGTGATGGCGGGCGCGGTGTTGTGGGCGATGGGGCAGGGCCTGCAGTTCGCCAGCGTCGTGGCGCTGACGGTGTCGTTCGGGCTGGGGCTGTCCGCCACCATCCACTTCCTCAACCGGCTGCGGTTGGAGGATAAACCGGGGCAGGACCCGGCCATCGCCGTCGAGCGGGCGACCATCCTGGTCGGGCCTGCCTTGATCCTGACGTCGGTGGTGCTGGCCTGCGGGCTTGCGGTGATGGTGTTCTCGGACCTGCCGTCGCTGCGCCTGTTCGGATGGCTCTCAGCCTTCGCCATGCTGGCGGCATTGACCGCGGATCTGTTGATCCTGCGGCCGACGGCGATGTACCTGAATCAGTTGGTGCGGCGCTTCCGCAAGGAACCGGCGCGGTAGGCCCGGACGGGTTACTTCCCGCGGACCATCGAGATCGTGACTTCCGAGACTTCGCTGCCCGGCGACTTAATCGAGACGTTGAGCGCGGTCCCGCTCGTGCGGATCGACAGCGAGACGGAAAAGCCGATGGCCGAGACGGTGGCCTGGATGTCGCTCGCGGTGGCCGTACCCGACAGCGAGCCGATGACCCCCCAGGTGGTTTCGTTCCACGAGCCGGAAATGTTGCCTCCGTCGGAGGTGATATCGCTCGCAAGCGCGAACTTGTAGCTGTCGCTCGCGCAGCGCAGGCTCAACGCGAGCCCCTTGCCGCTGGCGTTGTTGACGCTGCGGCAGCGGATGCGCTCGCTCGATCCGTCCTTGACCGTGATCTTGCCGCTGCCTGACCAGTTGCCGGCGAAATTGGCAAGCGGGCCGTCCGCGGCCTGCGAGCCTTGCGGGACGAAAACCAGGAGGCTTGCCGCCAACGCGGATGCAGCAAAGATACGTGCGTTCATAGTCGCCCCAACACGTGACCCGCCGGCCTGGTTCCCTCTAGACTTCGTCCACGTTCCCTGATGGGGTTATCATCGGCCCAACAGAGTCCACAATAGCATATCGACAAACACTCTCACTACGCAGCCGTGGCTTGCTTGCTGCGCGCCTTGTTCTCTTGAATTTCAGCGAGCTTCCGGTCGACGTGACGTGAGAAGACGAATTGCGCCGGCCGCTGGCGGTCGAGCGGGATGTCGGGCGCCATCTCGACCTCGGTCTCGATGCCGCGCAGGCTTGCGGTCAGCGCCTTGATCGGGTGCTTGAAGGTGTCCTGCACCGCGGTCGCCTCGAAGCCCGAATGCACCATGCAGTCGGCGCATTTCTCGTAGTTGCCGACGCCGTAGGCGTCCCAGTCGGTGTCTTCCATCAGCTCCTTGAAGGTCTTGGCGTAGCCTTCGCCGAGCAGGTAGCAGGGCTTCTGCCAGCCGAACACGGTGCGGGTGGGGTTGCCCCAGGGCGTGCAGTGATAGGTCTGGTTGCCGGCCAGGAAGTCGAGGAACAGGCCGGACTGGCTGAACGACCAGTTCTTGCCGCCGTTGCCACGGCGGAAGATGTCGCGGAACAGCGTCTTGGTCTTTTCCCGGTTGAGGAAGTGCTGCTGGTCCGGCGCGCGCTCGTAGGCGTAGCCCGGCGAAACGGTGATGCCGTCGACGCCCATCGCCATGACGTCATCGAAGAACTTCGCCATCCGCTCCGGATCGGCGTTGTTGAACAGCGTGCAGTTGATGTTGCAGCGGAAGCCGCGGGCCTTGGCCGCCTTGATGGCGGAGACGGCGCGGTCGTAGGTGCCGGCCTGGCAGACCGACTTGTCGTGGTCCTGCTTGTCGCCGTCCAGATGCACCGACCAGACGAAATAAGGAGAAGGCTCGTAATCCTTCATGCGCTTTTCCATCAGCAGCGCGTTGGTGCACAGATAGACAAACTTGCGCCGCGCGATGATGCCCTTGACGATGGTGGGCAGCTCCTTGTGCAGCAGCGGCTCGCCGCCGGCGATCGACACCACGGGCGCGCCGCACTCGTCGACCGCGCCAAGCGCGTCGGCGACGGAAATGCGCTGATTCAAGATGTCGTCGGGATAGTCGATCTTGCCGCAGCCGGCGCAGGCCAGGTTGCAGCGGAACAGCGGCTCGAGCATGAGCACCAGCGGATACCGCTTCCGCCCCGCAAGCTGCTGACGGATGAGATAGCTGCCGACGTGAAGCTTCTGAAGGAGAGGAATGCTCAATGCGACCGTCTGTTTTCTATGCTTATTGTGGTGCTCAGGATTGCCAAGCCTATCGATCGAATTTGGATATTCTTTGACTTAAAGCACTTGGCGCCTGACACGGTATATACCACCGGCTTGGAGGTGACCGCGCGACCTGAACCAATATCTAGCATTTTGGCATGGTCACGCAATGCCGGAGCACCATTCGGGATATGGCTTTTTTTGTGCCGGTCCCCGGTTTGGAGGACTGGTTCGGCGCAAAACCCGACTTAAGTTATCGACACCGGATATCGACACTTGGGAATGTTTGTGTGACATAGGCGCACATAAGGCGGCAAAACGAGCGCCTCCGGGCGGAATCGGCTTATTTTGCCAGACACTTCAGACCTTTCGGGCGGCATTGCCGCGCGGTCCGGCCGGCCAATCCTCGGCGCGCGGCCTTGCAACCGCGGAAGTTTTGAGGCGTTCAATTGCGGAATGCACGGCGCTTTCGGGGTTTGGTGTCGGGAGCGATTTCAATCCATCGCGGGGTGTTGAGGTGTGCTTCGTCA
>SHVN01000032.1 GCA_009694215.1 Xanthobacteraceae bacterium | reverse complement strand
CTTCTCGGCCCCTTCCGCTTCCGGCTGGTTGTGACCCACGCCGGGAGGATTTTCGAGGATACCTGTCATTTCGCCGGCTCCCTGGGAACTAAGCCCCGCAGGACAAGATCGATGCAATGTGGCAGCACCATATCGTGCGTCCTTGTCAAATCAATCCGGCGGCGAGGATAATGGGTGCATGGGCCAACCGCCGCGGAGCGGCGGCCGTTCCAAAGGGAGGAACAGAGTGTTTACAGCGTTGACGCGCGGCCTGCTGGCCGCCGCCCTCCTCGCCGCTGCCGTGTCCCTTGGACGCGCGCAAGGCCCGGCGGAGTTCTATAAGGGCAAGACGGTCGATCTCTACATCGGCTACAGCGTCGGCGGCGCCTATGATCTCTACGCGCGCATGCTCGCGAAGCATATGAGCAAGCACATTTCGGGCAATCCCAACGTGGTGCCGAAGAACATGGAAGGCGCGGGCAGCCTGCGGCTCGCCAACTGGCTCTACAACGTCGGCGCAAAGGACGGCACCGCCTTCGGCATCATCGGCCGCGGCACCGGCTTCGACCCGCTGCTCGGCAACAAGACGGCGCAGTTCGATGCCACAAAATTCACCTGGATCGGCAGCGCCAACAACGAAGTCAGCGTCTGCGTCGCCTGGAACACCAGCGGCATCACCAGGTTCGAGGACATGCTGACCCGGGAGCTGATCGTCGGCGGTACCAGCACCTCGGCGGACACCGACCAGTTCCCCAGGATCACCAACGGGGTGCTGGGCACCAAGATGCGGGTCATCACCGGCTACCCGGGCGGCAACGAGGTCGGCCTCGCCATGGAGCGCGGCGAAGTGCAGGGCCGCTGCGGCTGGTCGTGGTCGAGCGTGAAGGCGACGCACCAGAAATGGCTGAACGAAAGGAAGTTCAGCATCCTGGTCCAGCTCGCGCTCGACAAGCATCCCGATTTGCCGAACGTGCCGCTGATCCTCGATCTCGCCACGACCGAAGAGCAGCGGCAGATACTCCGGCTGATCTTCGCGCGCCAGGTGATGGGCCGGCCGTTCGTCGGGCCGCCGAATATTCCGCGCGACCGCGCCGATGCGCTGCGCAACGCATTCATGGCCACGATGAAGGACAAGGACTTCCTCGCCGACACCGAGAAGGCCCAGATGGAGATCACGCCGGTTCCGGGCGAGCGGGTCCAGGAGCTGGTGAAGGAAATCTATGCCACGGCGCCGGAAATAGCGCAGAAGGCGGCATCCTTCCTGCGATAAGGCCGCCGGAACTCACACATCGGGTTTTCAATGGACAACAAGGTCAAGAACTACACCGGCTGGCAGTCCGACGTCATCGTCGACATGATCAAGCGGTACGATTTCCCATACATCACGCTCAATCCCGGCGCAAGCTTCCGGGGCTTGCACGACTCGCTGGTCAACTACGGCGACAACCAGCCGCCGATGATGCTGTGCAATCACGAAGAGATCGCGGTGCAGATCGCGCACGGCTATGCCAAGGCGACCGGCAAGCCGATGGTGGTGATCCTGCACAATCTCGTGGGCCTGCTGCACGCCTGCATGGCGATCTACTATGCCTACCTCGACCGCGTGCCGATCTTCATCGTCGGCGCCACCGGCCCGATGGACGAAGCCAAGCGCCGCCCGCACATCGACTGGACCCACACCGCGCTGGTTCAGGGCAACGCCGTCCGCGACTACGTCAAATGGGACTACCAGCCCACGTCGATCGATGGCGTTCCGGAATCATTCGCGCGCGCCTATTCGGTGATGATGACGCAGCCGCAGGGCCCGGTTTACATGTGCTACGACGCGGCGCTGCAGGAATCGCCGAAGACGCACGACGTGCCGCTGCCGCCCGCGAATGCGGTTGCCGCGCCCTCGCCGATGGCGCCCGATCCGCGCGCCATCGAAGCGATCGCCGACAAGCTCCTGAAAGCCGAGCACCCGATGCTGCTGCCGGAATACGCCGGGCGTCGCACCGGCGGCTTCGAAAGCATCGTCGAGCTCGCCGAGCTGACCGGCTCGGCGGTGTGGGATGTCAACAACGCACTCAATTTTCCGAACAAGCATCCGCTTTGCCTCAGCATGGACAAGCCGTCGCTGAAAACAACCGATCTGATCGTCGGCCTCGACGTCAAGGACTGGGAAAAGCAGCTCACCGAATTGAACAACGCCAAACGCATCCGCGAGACGATCCCGCCGCCTTCCTGCGACTACGTCGAGATCGGCTTCGCCGAGGTCGGCATCAGCAAATGGGCGATGGACTATTGCCGCATGCAGCCCTGCTCGGTTCGCGCGCTGGGCGACACCGCGCTGGGGATTCCGGCGCTCACGAAGCTCTGCCGCGAGCGCATCGGCGCCGACCCCAAGCTTCAGAAAAAGATCGCCGACCGCAAGGTCGCCATCGGCAAGCGCCATGACGAGGTCTGGGCGCAATGGCAGAAGGAATCTCGCAAGGACTGGGACGCCTCGCCGCTCACCTTCTCGCGGCTTGCGATGGAAGTCTGGGACGTCATCAAGGATGAGGACTGGGTTCTGACTGCCAATGAATTGAAGCATCAGGTCAGAAAGCTCTGGGACTTCGACAAGCCGTACCGCCATCCAGGCGTCGAGCTCGGCACCTCGACGCAGATCGGCATCTCGCTCGGCGTCGCGCTGGCGCACCGCGACAAGAAGCGCATCGTGGTCGACATCCAGCCCGACGGCGACCTGATGTTCGACGCCGGCGCGCTGTGGATCGCGGCGAAATACCAGATCCCGATGCTGGTCGTGATGCACAACAACCGCGCCTATTACAACGACTGGGCGCACCAGATCCGCATGGCGAAGCTGCGCGGCACCGACGAGGCCAAGGCGCATATCGGCATGGACCTGTTCGGACCGGAGCCGGATTTCGCGACGCTGGCCAAATCGATGGGCTGCTATGGCGAGGGCCCGATCGCCGATCCGAAGGACGTGAAGCCGGCGTTGTTGCGGGCGCTCGCCGAAGTGAAGAAAGGCCGGCTGGCGCTGGTCGACACCATCACCCAGCATTCCTGACCGCTGCGCCGCGTTGCCGCGTCCCAAACGGCTTCGAGGGGCTATTGCCCACCCGATTCCCACGATAGTCTTCCCCGAAACGAGAACCTCTCAAGGGAGGACTGCCATGAATCGCACAAGCCTGTGGGCCGGCATCGCTACGGCGCTGGTTGCCGCCCACCTCGCGGCAGCGCCCGCATCCGCCCAGGACTATCCGTCGAAGCCGATCAAATTCATTGTGCCGACCGCGCCGGCCGGCGTCGGCGACATGCTCGCGCGGGTGTTCCAGCAGAAGCTCGCCGAATCCGGCAATCCCGCGACGATCGTGATCGAGAACCGCGCCGGCGGCGCGGGCGTCATCGGCACCGACGCCGTCGCCAAGGCTCCGCCCGACGGCTACACGTTCCTGGTCGGCAATCACGCAGTCTTGGCGATGCTGCCGCACATGCAGAAAATTCCATACGATCCGTTCAAGAGCTTCACGCCAGTATTCCTCGGCGTGACGGTGCCCAACATCCTCGTGGTGCATCCTTCGATACCGGTGCAATCGGTGAAGGAGCTGATCGCCTATGCCAAGGCCAATCCCGGCAAGCTGACCTATGGCTCGCAGGGGGTCGGCACTTCCGGGCATATCGCAGCCGAGCTGCTCAAGCTGCAAGCCGGCATCGACATCGTGCATGTGCCGTACAAGGGCGCGGCGCCGGCGCAGCAGGATCTCGCCGCGGGTCACATCAGCATGATGTTCGACGTCGTCTCGCTCGCCCTCGGTCCGATCCAGGCGGAGAAGGTGCGGCCGCTCGGCGTCGCCACCAAGGAGCGCGTCAAGGTGCTGCCGAACCTGCCTACCATGACGGAGCAGGGAATGCCGGTGGAGGTCGGCGCATGGTTTGGCTTCTTCGCGCCCGCGGACACGCCGCCGGCGGCCGTCGCGTGGCTGAACCGCGAAGCCATCAAGGTGTTCTCGGTACCGGAGACCAGCGGCCGGTTCACCGGCCAAGGCGCCGCGGTGCCGGTCGGCACGCCGGAGTCCTTTGCCAAATTCGTCGAAGCGGAATCCAACCGCTATGGCGACGTCATCAGGCGGGCGGGGATCAAGCTGGAATGACGGCTATCCCGGAGGCGGGATCGTTCCGAACCGCTTCTGCAGGAAGGGGATCGCGCCGGCAATCAGGGTGAGGATGCCGCACAGCACCGCCATCATGATCATCGGCCGCGGCGTGCCGTCGGCCATCACTCCGTAGAGCTGGGCGAAGACCGCGGCGCAGAAGTTCTGCATGAAGACGCCGACGCCCGCCGCGGTGCCGGCAAAGCGCGGAATTTCCGCCATGGCGCCGACCTGGCCGTAGGGCATCGCCATGCCCTGGGCCATGGTGATGAACGTGCCGGGAAGAAAGAACGCGAGCGGCGTCACCAGACCCCAGGAGAGCACGACGGCCTGCCCGGTGACGCTCGCCAGCGCCAGCGTCGACCCGGCCAGCACCATCGTCTCGGTCGAGACGCGGTTGCCGACACGAGTCGAGATCAAATTTCCGGTGAAAAAACCGATGGGGAACAGCAGGAAATAGAGCCCGAATTCCGTCGCCGGGCGGTGCAGCAGCTCCGTCATCAGCGAGGCCGACGCGGACGCCATGACCATGAACGCGCCGGTGTTGAGCCCGCTCTGGAAAACGAAGGCGTTGAAGCGAAGCCGGCTGAACAGGGCGACGTAGCTCTGGACGACGCTCTCGCCGCCCTCATTGCGTTTGTCGGGCGGGTGGGTCTCGTACAGCGACCAGTAGGCGGTGAGCGTGATCGCGGCGCCGGCCAGAAGCGCGAAGCCAAACACGCTGCGCCAGCCGAGCATGTCGATCAAAACGCCCCCGATGATCGGCGACACCATCGGCCCCAGGGTGCCGAACATGGTGAGATAGGCGATTGCCTTCACCAGTTGTTCTGCGCGGTAGGCATCGCGCGCAATCGCGCGCACCAGCGTCATCCCGCAGCCGGCGCCGATCGCCTGCACCAGCCGCCCGAACACCAGCGCGTCCGCCGTCTCCGATATCAGCGAGACGACGCTGCCGAACAGAAACAGCGCCAGCCCCGACAGCAGCACCGGACGCCGCCCGTAGCGATCCGACAGCGAGCCGTAGAACAAGGTGGCGAAGGCCATGCCGAACAGCGCGATGCTGAACGTGAGCTGCGCGCGGGCGTCCGACAGACCGAGCGCCACCTTCACCGCCGGGATCACCGGGAAGAACAGGTGGACCGCCAGCGGCGTGATCAGCGCGGTAAGGGCAAGCGCAATGGTGAAGGCGCGACCCGGATTCCGTGGCTTGCCGTCGGGGCTGGACATGCCTTATGCGAGCTGCGGGAACAGCCGAAGCGCGTTGCCGCGGTCGATCGCTACGCGCTGCGCGGGCGAGATCGCCTGCAGTCCCTCGTAGGTCTTCATCGCCGCGGCGGTCACCTGCACGTTGGCGAACGGCCAGTCGGTGCCGAACACGATCTGCTCCGGCGCCGCGACGTTTTCCAGGCAGCCCCAGGTCTGCTCGCCCGGCGACAGCGCGTTGTCGTACCAGAAGCGCTTCAGCAGCCCGAAGACGTGATCCTGCGGCATCTGCTTGAGCCGCTTGTCGATCATCGGCGACACCGACAGCCGCCAGGAGAAATACGGCACGAGCCCGCCGGCGTGCGGCAGGATGAACCGGATGCGCGGATAGCGCTCCAGCGCGCCGCCGAAAATCAGGTTCACCACCGCCCGCGTGGTATCGAACAGGTATTCCATCATGAAATACGGCCACGGCAGATCGATCTGCTTGCTGGCCGGATGCGTGCCCGGATGGACGAACACCACGCCATCGCGCGCGTTGAGCGCGTCCATCGCCGGATCGAAAATCGGATCGCCGAGAAATTTCCCGTCATAGCTGGCAAACAGGCTCACCCCGCTGAATTTCAGCTTATCGAGGCAGTAGCCGACCTCCTCCACCGCGTCACCGACGTTCCACATCGAGACGGTGCCGAACGCGCCGAATCGTTCGCCGTGCTTCGCATTCAACCCCGCAGAATAATCATTGCAGCGGCGCGCCAACGCCTTCGCCTCGGCCGGCTTGCAGAACTGCACGCCCGGCTGCCCGAGCGACAGCAGCGCGGTGGCGATGTCGAACTTGTCCATGATCTCAAGCGCGAGCTCCGGCGACCAGTCCGGATAGCGGCCGATCGCGGGTCCGGAGCCGGCGGCATAGACCATGTCCGCATAGAACTGCGGGATCATGTGAAAATGGACGTCGATCCGCCCCGCGGCCATTGCTCAGACCCCGCCTCTGCTGTTCGCCAGCATGTCGCCGCATCCGGCACGCTTGGCCCAGAACTCCCAGCCGCGCTGCATTTCCGGCGAGCCCGCCCGGAAATTGTTGCGCGTCTTGATCTCGTTCTCGGACAGCGCCTTGAACTCGCCCATCCGCATGGCGGCGAGCAGAATCCGTGCGTTGCGCGGCAGGTACACCGACATCCGCACGAGCTTGAGCAGGCCGTCGGCGGCGGCGGAGAAGCCGTGCCCCCGCATCAGAACGACGGCATTCTTTCCGAGCACGCGCGCCATGTCGCGGCCCTGCGCCATGTTGATCACCAGGAGATTGGTCGCGTCGCCGAACTTGTCGGCGATATCCCAGACCGGAACGTGCATGCCCATGTCGCTAGCTACGTGGGCGACGCAGCACATCGGCGTCTTGGATATGCTGAACGGCAGGATGTCCTCGGCATGGGAATGGATTACCGCATTGATCTCCGGCCGCGCTTCGTAGATCGCGCCATGAATATAGCGCTCGAGATAGCCAGGCCGCTCGTCATTGACCGGAGTTCCATCGAGCTTGAACTCGATGATGTCGGCCGCCGTGACAAATTCCGGGCTGAGCGAGCGCGACAGCAGGTAGTGATCGGGCTTGGCCGGGTGCCGGATGCTGACGTGGCCGTAGGCATCGACCACGTCTTCCTTCGCCAGGATTCGATTGGCGATCACCAGATCGCCGATCGAGCGTGCCAGTTCGTCCATGCTGAGCCTCCCTCATCGCCTGCCTCGCAGGCCCGCTTTTGCGGGCCACGTTAGCGGATGGATTTTGAGGAGTCTCGGCTGCCCGCAGCACTCACCGCAGGGCTGGCATTCGCTGCGCGCGCGGCGAGTGTCGATGTGCCCTCTCCACTTGTGGGAGAGGGCTGCTCAGCCGGCCTGCACATGAAATTGGGTGAGGGGTTCGGCGCCGACCCCTCACCCAATCGTGCATAGTGAAGGGCTAACGTTGCCCTCTCCCACAAAGGGGGAGGGCACAATCAATAACGCTGGATCAGAAAAAGATCTCGTTAGAAAAAGCTCTTCGGCTTGGCTTGCACGCCGACCTTAGCGAACTCTTCGGCGATACTCGGCTTGATTGCCTTCGCGTAGTCGCGCTTGCACGCATGGGCGTTGCCGCAATTGTGGAACGCGAGCGCGATCTTGGCGTCGAGCTTGATGGCCTGTGAGAAGTCGGCGATGGCACGGTCAAAGTCGCTCCGGCCAGGCGCTGCGGATGATCGATCTCGCGGCGTTCTACGCCGCGATCGCAAATGAGGGGCAGCGCGTCACGCCCTATTCTATCGAATCGATCAAGCAGAACAGCCACGCCGTCTATCGCCGTCAGACCGGCGCGCCGGTGATGATGGCGGGCGGCGACCGCGCCGCATTCTACCAGCTCCGGACGATCCTGGAGGGCGTGGTGGCGCGCGGAACGGCGGCCTCGATGACGCACCTCACCCACTACGTCGGCGGCAAGACCGGCACCACCGACAGCGAGAACGACGCCTAGTTCGTCGGTTTCACCAACGATGTCACCGTCGCAGTGTGAGTCGGCTACGACAACGCCCGCGGCAAGCGCACGCTGGGAGATGGCGCCACCAGCGGCAAGGTGTCTGTCCCGATCGTGGAGCCGATCATTCAGGCCACCTGGAACCTCCACGCACCCAAGACGCCACTGCCGCAACCCTCCGCCGAGGCGGCGCGCCATCTCAAGGCGCTGCCAATCGATTTTGCCAGCGGACAACGGCTCGCCTCCGCCAGCAGCGGCGGATTCACCGAGTATTTCAAGCTGGATGCCGGCAAGAGGCTCCAGGACACTCAATACTCGCTCGCCGGGCGCCATAGCCTGGCGCGCGGCGAGCCGCGGCCGGGTGCTGCCGGTTCGAGTCCCGGGTCAAGTCTTGGTCCCGGCCCGAACGTCGTCGAGGAGCGCCCGCCGTATGTAACGCCATCCGCTGGCGGCCGCCTGCCGCCATCGAACCGGGTGCCGCAAAACTTGCGGGAGCTGTTCGGCTTCTGAGCGAGGAAGCGGCATACACAAATCGGCCACTGTCATGTGGAATTTTTGTCTGAAGCACGCTAAACGGGAGTTGGAGTAACGGCCATGTGGATCAAGAGCTCGACCGCCGCGGTGCTAGTGTTCGCCACCACGATCGCCTTCGCCGCCGCGCAGGACTATCAGATCGTCAGGGTGGCCTCGGTTGCCGGCGCGACAATCGACGGGCTGAAGCCCAAGACCATCTTCTTCACCGATCACCGCGCCGACGAGACGTCGGATAAGGGCGCGTTCATCCGCTTCGAGGAGTGGAGCCGCAGCCGGCCGAGCGAGGCCAAGCTCCTCAACCTCTTCCCGGGCTTCAAGGAAGGCATGGTCCACAAGGTCATCGACGGGACCCGGAAAGAGGTGAAGGACGAGTTGCAGATGTACGTCACCGAGGCGCGCTTCATGCTGTCCCGGCCGGCCGCGTCCGCCGACCTCAAGACCTTTGCAAAGCTGCCGTTCATCCAGAGCATCGATCCTTCGATCAAGCACGATGCCATCAAGGCGTCGGACGTGTCGACGCTGAAGGACGAGAAGGGCCAGAACAACAAGAATCCAGACCGCGCCTGGTGCGAAGGAACCGGCGTCACCGCCTGTATCCGTTCGAGCTACAAGCTCGAGGGCAAGCTGCCGATCGGCGTCGCGCTCGCCAACAAGCTGCGCGACAGCGAACGGAAGCTGTCCGACTCCATCGAGTTCGAGAGCGAGATGCGGCTTCTCTCAGCGTCGGACGTCGACGAGGAGGGCCTGAAGAGGCTGACCGGCGTGAACACGCCCGTCGCGGGCGTGCTCGAACAGAACATGTTCTACGTCAATCAGGTGATGCGCTTCGGCAAGCTGCTCGCGGTGTTCCAGCCCAATCCGGCGGACGCCAAGAGCACAATCACCACCGTGGTGATCGCGCTCGCCGTCGGCTCCAGCACGCTGGAGCAGAAGAAGAAGTACGAGAACGTGCCGGTTCTGCGGAACCTCGTTCCGTCGCAGGTGCTGCTCGGCAACAGCTCGTTCAACACCGGCAACTCGATCAGCGCCGGCCTGCCGAGCTACGTCCGCAACCGGATCAAGGCGATCGCCGGCATTCTCGACCGCGGCTAATCTTTCCACGGTCCACGGCCATTCCAACGCAAGCGGCCCGCCTCGGCGGGCCGCTTGCGTTTAAGACATATCGCACGCTTCGGCCTCTCGGTTGTCATTGCCGGCCTTGACCCGGCAATCCATGACGAGACGCAACAGCACAAACCGTAGGGCTGTTCTTCGTCGAACCGCCTCATGGATGCCCGGGTCAAGCCCGAGCATGACGCCGTGCGTGTTGCAACGATCAAAAAAGCGCCGGCTGCATTGAAGCAGCCGGCGCAAGGTCGCGTGTATCGTTAGACCACACGCGGCTCAGTTCGATTCCTTCGGGATCACGTAGCCGAGCACGCGGCTCTTGGGATACGGGCTCTCCCAGACCTTGTTGCCGTGATTGCCCGAGATGACGATGATGTTCCCCGCGCCGTCGGTGCCGCGCACGATGCCTACATGACCGCCGTTCTTCGCGCGCGTCAGCACGACGATGGCGCCGACGCGCGGGCTGTCGATGCGCTTGCCGTAATCGAGGAACAACTTTGCCGCTCGCAAATTTGTGGTGTTATGGCCGGTGCGGCGCAGGATGAAGTTGATGAAGTCCGCGCACCACAGATCGGGATAGGGCACGCCGACCTGACGCGACGTAGCGCCGACCCATTTGAGGGCCTCGAGGCCGATCGCGACGACATCGTCTTTCTTGTCGGCGGTCGAAATCACCGAGTCGACGGCAGCGATGTTGTTGGTGCGGTGGGTCGGTTCTGCTGCTGAGCTCAGCACGAACCGCTCTTCCTTTTTCTCGCCGGCAGCGCCCGCGGGAGAACACAAGACCGTTGCGGCCGGCAAACAAGGAGCGTCTGAATCGGGCGCTTCATGTCACTTCCCATCCAAAGACTGTGTATACGAACTCCTATTTCCTGAGCCGACGCACGCGGGAAATGGACGCTTTTTATGGACTTTTATGGTCTGATTTTTCCCATCGCGGTCACCAAGTCGCAAGCCTAAACGGCCGGCCGGCCCATTCATCCCTTGTTATGGTCAACGGCCGCTGCCACCCCCAGCATCGGCCACAGGCCCTTGAACTCCCGCAAGTATCGGGGTTTTTCCGCCACGCACTTCAACGCCGCCGGAGATGCCGTTACGGTGTCCGCCGAGACGAGCCGAAGGCTCCGGGGCGGGAGACGGGAATGGCGAACGAGGCGACTGAGGTTCTGGCGAATTTTGCGGCCTCGTTGAAATACGAAGATCTGCCCGGACATGTCCGGGAGAGTTGCAAAGACCTCCTGCTCGATGCGCTGGCCTGCGCGGTCGCCGGCGGCCACGGCGAAGAGACCGAGCAGATCGCGGCGCTGGCGGGCGCGCTGGCGCAATCGCGCGAGTCGAGCGTGATCGGCGGCGACAGGCTTTCGCTGGCCGGCGCGACGATGCTCAACGGCTTCCTGATCACCGCCGTCACCATGTGCGACACCCACCGCTCGACGCTGACGCATGTCACGCCCGAGGTGATGCCGCCCGCGCTCGCCATCGCCGAAAGTGACGGCTCGTCCGGCCGCGACCTGCTGGTCGCGCTCGTTGCCGGCATGGAGACGATGACGCGGATCGGCATCGGCACCGACTATCCGGTGTTTCGCGCGAAGGGCTGGCACGGACCGGGCACGCTCGGTCCGTTCGGGGCGGCGGCAGCGGTCGGCCGCCTGCGCGGCTTCGACGGCGACACCATGGCAAAGGCGTTCGGCCTCGCGGGCAGCCAGGCGGCCGGCACCTTCGCGGCGTGGGGCACGCCGACGGTCAAATTCCATCAATGCCGCGGCGCGCTGTCGGGCCTGATGGCGGCGCTGCTCGCCGAGCAGAAATTTCTCGCCACCACGGAATTCCTCACCGCCAAGGATGGCGGCTTCTACAACACCTATGCCAGCGGCGGTAAGCCCGAGGTGGCTGTCGCCAACCTCGGAAAACGCTGGGAGTTCGAGCAGATCGCGCTGCGGCTGTGGCCATCGGCGTCATCGACGCAGACCATGAACACCGCGCTGTTCGATCTGGTCGAGCGGCACGCACCCGACTTCGACAAGATCGCGAAGGTGCGCGTATCGCTGAGCCAGGCGGTGTTCGACCTGCATGGGAAGCTTCCGAACTACAAGGCAAAGTTCGACGCGCTCATTTCGGCGCACTACGTCGCGGCAGCGATCCTGCACGATCGCGCGCTGACCTTGGCGCAATTCGAGCCCGCGCGTTACAACGATCCGACGCTGCGGCGAGCCGCGGCGGAGCTGATCGAAGTGCGGCCCGACGCCGCGGTCAAAGGCAACAACTGCGCGGTCGAGATCGAACTGAGCGACGGGAAGGTGCTCAAGTCGTCCTGCGAGCATCCGCGCGGCTCCTACGAGAACCCGCTGACCCGCGCGCAGATCGAAGCCAAGTTCCGCACCTATGCCAAAGGCGTGCTGCCGGACGCCCAGGCCGAAGAGGTAATCGCAGCGGTCAACCGGCTGGAAGATTTGTCCTCGGTGCGCAAGCTGATGGACCTGCTGCGCGGTATGACGCAGAAGGCGCGGGCGGCTTGATTCCCCCCGGAAGACAGACGCCAATTTGGCGCGAGGACGCACGATCCGCACTTGAAGGTGTTGGGGGGGCAATCGAATAGATCCGTGAGTTCATGGGTACATTGAGATTTTTTCTGGCGCTTTCGGTTGTATACGGACACGCAGGATCGTTTTTCGGCTGGTTCATCGTCCCGCCATACATCGCGGGGCAGTCGTTCTATGCAGTGTCGGGCTTTTACATGGCCCTGGTGCTTCACGAAAAATACCGCCCCGAGACACGCGGAGCAGCGTATTTTCCATGTAGAGCTTGTCGGAAAGCTGCAACTGACTGGTCCCTTTCGGCGTTTCGGCGGTGGTGGTCACGCCATGAATTATACCCCAGTTCGACAGAGCCGCCTGACGCCGCCTGTGGAGAGCGCTTTCCTATTTGGGCATTGGTGGGTCGCGATGATTGTCCCCCGGTGCGCTGAGCAGCGGCGACAGCGTCTTCTGCAGGCCCCCGGTGAGGGTGTTGGTCTCGCGCGCCCGCTCGGTCAGTTCTTTGATTTGCGTGTCTTTGACCTCCATCTGAGCCCGTAAAACATCGTTTTCGCTTTCGAGCCGCGAGACGTAGCGATCATTGACGCCGCGAACAATCGCGAACGGGCGCGGCTGTCCGCCATTGTTCGCAGTAAACTCAGGTGCTGGTTCGTTCTTGTTTTCCAAGGCACAAACGGACATGTCCGGACGCGTCTGGTCGCGTCCGTTCGCGACTGTTCGCACTTCGTTGATATACGCAATGTGGCCTGTCACCGAATACGGCGCGACGAGATATTTTTCGCCGGTCTCGGTCTCGACCTTGTGGCAATCCAGCTTGGAAAGGGCACAATATTTCTGGACGGCACGGATGGTGCGTGGATGGCCAGCCTCGGCGTACAGTTCGGCCGTCGCTTCGATCGATAGGGAATATTGGTGGTCGGGCGAACGTTCGCGACCGGACGCGTCCGTTCGCTGTTGTTCGCTGCTCATCAGGTGATGATACCGCGGTGCGTGCTTACCTCTCGTCGGTTATCCCCACCAGCGATGAATTTCATGGAGTTTGGAGTGGGGATGCCGAGCTAGCGGTACCGAACGTGTCTGCTGGATGCGGCCTTTTCAATGTCCGCTTTGCTCCCAATAGCCCCCAAATAGCGGACGCTCCAAATCGGCAGATTCGTGCCACGAGCGGACACCACTTTCGCGTCGCACAGACGTAATGTAACCTCATCTCCTCATTCCCCGGCAGATGTGATGCCCGTGCCGGTACGCACTCCAATTTCCGATCTGCGATTGGTCCGCGCCGGCGCTCTGCCACCTGCGCGTTGTCGTACTGGATCCATTCCCAGGGAAGGAACGCTATGAAACCTTCACGCCGTCGATTTCTACGTTTGGCGGGAGCCGCGGCCGCGCTCCCTGCGTTATCGAATCTTGCCCGCGCGCAATCCTACCCGGCGCGGCCAGTGCACCTGATCGTCGCATTCCCGGCCGGCAGTGCACCCGATACCATCGCGCGGCTGGCAGGGCAGCATTTGTCAAAGCGTTTCGGTCAGCAATTCATAATCGAGAACAAGCCGGGTGCGGCCAGCAATATAGGTACCGAATATGTCGCGAAGGCCGAGCCCGATGGCTACACGATCCTGATGCCGGTCTCGACCAACACGGTGAACGCGGCGTTGTACCGCAATCTCAAGTTCGATTTCATCAGTGATATCGCGCCCATTGCGGGCATCGCCAGGACTGCCTTCGCCATCACCGTGCCGGCGTCGTTCCCACCGCGGACACTGTCGGAATTCATTGCTTATCTCAAAGCCGATCCCAGCAAAGTCAACATGGGCTCAGCTGGAATTGGCGGCGTGCAACATGTATCCGGCGAGTTGTTCCAGTTGATGACCGGCACCAAGATGGTTCACGTCCCGTATCGCGGCGATTTCATGCCCGATCTGATCGCCGGGCAGGTGCAGGTCGTCTGGGTTCCTGTCGCGCAGGCGCTTCCGATGATCCGCGAAGGAAGGTTGCGTGCGCTCGCGGTGACCACCACGCAACGGGTGGCGGCGCTGCCGGACGTGCCGGCCATCGACGAGCTTGTGAGCGGCTACGAGTCTTTCGGCTGGTACGGGCTGGGCGCGCCCGCCAAGACACCTCGCGAGATCACAAGCAGACTCGCCGACGCGACGATCGACGCGCTCACCGATCCAGTGGTGAAGGAGCGGCTTTCTCAATTGGGCTTTGATCCGATGCCGTTGACATCCGACGCGTTCGCAAAACACGTCTCCGGTGAGATCGATAAGTGGGCCCGGGTGATCAAGGCCCAGGGCATCCAGATAAATTGATGCCGTTGAGTTGATAGCGCTCCTGCTTACTCAACCTGACCACGTATTTCTTGACGGGGATCTCTTTCCCGGCCACGAATCACCTCCATCGCTGACTTGCGGCGACAGAGATTCAGAAAGTCCCGTCACGATCAATGACGAGGACGACTAGGTCTGAACGGGCAGGAGCATGTCAACGATGACCTGCGCAAGTTCCGAAAACACCTTGACGAAAAACCCCGCGGCCGCGCCCGCAACCATCGATGCCGCGAATAGCGTCCAGTTCCACTATGGAACGATTGAATGGTGCCGGCGGAGGGATTTGAACCCCCGACCACCCGCTTACGAAGCGGATGCTCTACCACTGAGCTACGCCGGCACGGGCCGAAATCGGCGGAATTCGCGCCCGTCATAACGAGCAGGCCGCGCCTTTGCAAGCAAAGCGGCTTCTCTTCGGCAACCGCCTATTTGAACAGCCGCAAGCCCCGCGAACCGCCGGGCGGCTCGGGTTCCGGGTCGAGGTCCGGGGCCGGATCGGGACCCGGATCGTCCGGCACGTGCAGCAGCGGAATCACCGCATCGACCCTTGGCACAATCCTTAGCGGCTTCGGCGATGCGCCGGACAACGCCGCGGACGGATGCGGCGCGGGCGCAGCGATCGGCTGCGCCGGAGCCACGGCCTCCTCGGCGCGCACCGGCGGTGGCGGCGCGACGACCACCGGCGGCCTCCCGCCATCTTCGAAGTCGTCGCCCTCGATCACGTCGCGGGCGTCGCCCAGTTCGGCGAGCGGCACCTTCCATTGAAAGGCGTCGAGCCGGCCGCTGACCGGCGACACCGGCATCCAGCGATCCGACACGAAACCGTCGGCGGTCCAGGCCGGATCGCGCGGCGCGCGGAGCGCACGGCCCATCCATTCGCGGGCGCGGCCTTCGTCGCCGCTCTCGCGCTCCTCGATCTCCGCCATCAGCGCCGCGACGCGCTGCGTCGGCTCCTTCAACAGCGGCCGGATCGCGTTGCGCGCCACCGCGAACTCCTGGGCATCGAGGGCCACTCGCGCCACCGCCAGCGCGCTCTCAACATGACCGGGCGCCTTCAGCGCCAGCGATTGCACGCGCGCAAGCCGCTCGCGCGCGGAGTCGCCCGGGCGAAGATGCGCATAGGTGTCGGCCAGATCGGGATGCGGATTGGCGACCCAGGCCTTCTCGATGATCCGGCTGGCGCGGCGCAGTTCGCCTGCTTCGCCGAGCAGCCGCCCGGCGAGCTCGGCCGCCGGCACCAGCGCCGGCGCGAGCTTCAACGCGTCGAGCGCGAGCGAGCGGGCGCGGTCGCGCTCATCCTCCTCAGCCGCAAGCGCGCGCGCCGTCAGCAGCACAGCGCGCTGGCGCCTGTATTCGGTCTTGTCGATCAGGCCGTACCGGCTGTTGCGGTCGAGCGCCGAGAGCGCGCCGGCCCAGTCACCGGCCGCGCAGCGGAATTCAAGCGCCGCCTGCCCGGCCCAGCCGATCGCCGGCGCGGCTTTGGCGGCCTCCTCGGCGTAGGCGCGCGCGGCAGCGGCGTCCTTGCGCCGCTGCGCCTCCACATAGAGCCCGCGCAGGCCCAGGAGCTTGGTGTCGGCGCGATCCGCCATGGCGCGAAACGTGTTCTCAGCCGCCGTGCGGTCGCCGGACAATTGCGCGACCTGCGCGTTGAGAAGAAGCGCCAACGGCTCCCCGGGCGCGATGCGCTCGGCCTCGTCGGCGGCGCGCCGCGCGGCCCGCGCATCACCCGAGCCGACCGCGATCAGGCCGCGCGAGATTGCCAGATAGCCGCGCACGCCGCGCCGGTGGCTCAGAAACATCGCAACCAGATCGGGCGAGCGCAGGATGGTGCGGACGATCGACCACACCATCACCGCGATCAGCACAACGATGCCAACGGCGACCACGGCCACCATGACGGAGGTTTCGACTCGATAACCCTGCCAGTTGATCGCAACGTCGCCCGGACGGTCGGCGACCCAGACCACGCCGAAGGCCATCAACGCGACCAGCGCAAGATAGAGAATGACGCGGATCATCGTGGATCTGGCCTCAAGGTGCCGCCTTCAGCGCTGCGATGGAGTCGGCGGCCAGCCGCCGGCCAGCGTCGAGCGCCTTGTTGCGCGTTTCGGCCCGGGCGATCCAGGACTGCACGGGCGCGCGCGCGTCCGCTGGCAGCTTCGCCAGCTCCATCATCGCGCCCGAGATGTTGCCCTGCGAAGCTCGTTGCTCGGCCCGCGAAAGGATCGCGCCGCGATCGTCGCCCCGCGCTTCTTCATCGACCGGCCGGATGCGCACGAGCTGTTTCGCATTGGCCTGCAACCGGTCAAGAAAATTGCTGTCGCGCACCGGCTCGCCGATGGCGCGCAGGAGCGGCGCGACGATCGCCGCAAGCTCCTGCCCGAGCAACCCGTTGCCTGGCACGCCCGAGGCCGCGAACGGCTCCAGCACCGCGATCGCACCGGCGTCGGGCGCGAGCGGCTTGACGATGGCAAGCTCTGCGGTGAACGGATCGCCGCGCTCGACCGCGTTGCGCAGCGCCGACGCCGCGACGGCAAGGCGCGACGCGCGGTCGCTGCCGGCGGCCGCCGCGCGAACGGTGGTTTGCATGTCGCCCAAGGCGGCAGTCAGCTTTTCGATCCTGCCGTTGGTCTCGCGCACCGAGGCGTCGATGGCGTCGGCGCGGCGGGACATCGCGGTCATGTTGTCGGCGAGTGACTTGGCCGCGTTCTCCGCAGCGTTCAGGCGGCCGAGCACCACCGGATCGGTCACCGGCGCGCGGGGCGCCGCTTGCGCGCCCTCGATCTTGGCGAGCCGCGCCGCGATGTCGTCCAACGTTGCATTGATAGCCTTGGGATCGAAGGCGGCTGGCGCGGGCCGGGCCGCAAGATCCTTGAGCTGCTGTTCGATCGAGGCCAAGCGCGGGTTCAGGTCCGCTGACGAATCGCGGCCGCCGGAAAACGCGCCGAAGGCCCACAGCAGCAGAACCACCAGCAGTCCGCTGGTCACCCCGGCGATGCCGGCCGCGAGCGGCGTCCGTGACGGCTCCTCCGGCAAGAGGGTAAACGCGGGCCGGCGGCCGGGTCGCTGCTCGGGTTCCACGCGCGGCGGCTCCGGAGGCGGGGGAGGCGGCGGTTCGTAGGACGCCCGCTCGAACGCCGCAGCGCTGGGTGTCATCGGGAGCGGCGGGATGAAGGCATCGTCCGGCTTCGGCAGAGGATCGGAGGGTGGCGGCGGCGCCGACGCCGCGGCGGGGGCCTGCGGAGCGGCGGTTTCCGGCAGGACTTCGCTTGCCTCCAGATCGATCACCGTCGGCGGCCGGCGCCGGCGTGTGCCTTGTGAACCCGGAGGACGCTTTTCGTTCGCCATGGGCTCATTCTAGACGATTCGACTACGGCATAGGCGTGACTTTGGGCGTGACCAAAGCCAGCAGACTCGCCTCATCCGGCTGCGGCGCCACAAGAATCTGCGTGGCGCCCGCGGCTTTGAGGGGTTCGGCGGCTCGCGCCGACAGGCAATAATGCACAGGCTTGAGTGCCGCACCGAGCACGTCGCGGCCGCATTCGACGTAGGCTTCGACACTGCGCTGGGAGAAATGCAGCACGCCGTCGATCCGGCCCTGCTCCAGCGCGGTCCGCGCGTCGGGCGGAAGCCGGTCCGCCTTCGCGGCGCGATAGATCGCCACCGTGCGGACCGACAGGCCCCGCGCCGCCAGCGCGCCGGCCAGATTGCCTGTGCGGTCCTCGCCCGCGAGATAGAGGAGAGGCGGCGGCGACCCGGCGAAGCGCCCGGCCGCGAGCCGCGCCAGATCCTCGGCGTTGCCACCGGCCGAGGACACGTCGGCAAAGCCCGCCGCACGCGCCGCCTCCGAACTGCTGTCACCCACCGCGAACACCGGCAGCGCCAAAAGTTCGCCGCGCCTGGGATGATTCACGAGCGCGCGAGCACCGTTGGCGCTGGTGATGAGGATCGCCGCCCACGGCGGCGCGCCAAGATCGGCGCCGGGCACGGCTTCTATCAGGAGCAGCGGCGCCAGCACGACGTTGTGCCTCCCCGCGCGCAACAGGGCAGCGGTGCGCTCGTTGTCGGGCTCGGGGCGGGTGACCAGCAGGCGCATCGTCAGACGTTCGCAAAGAAGTCAGGACCGGCACGGCGCTTCAACTCGCCGCCGGCGTCGGTGCCGAGCCGTTCAGCGTCGAGCGCACTGCCCTCGCGCGCCGCCTCGAAGGCTTCGCTGCCGTCAGGCTTCACGATCATGCCGCGAAAGCGAATCTTTCCGCCGGAGATTGTCGCATAGCCGCCGATCGGCGTGCGGCATGAGCCGTCGAGCACGGCGAGAAAGGCGCGCTCGGCAGCCAGCGCGCTGAACGTGTCGGCATGATTGATGGAGCCGAGCAGCTCGCGGGTCCGGGAATCGCCAGCGCGGGCCTCGATGCCGATGGCGCCCTGCCCGACCGCCGGCAGGAATTCATCCACGTCGAGAACCGCGGTCGCCGCGTCGGCCAAGCCGAGACGCTTCAATCCGGCAAGCGCGAGCAGGGTCGCGTCGGCCACGCCCTCGTCCAGCTTGCGCAGCCGCGTCTCGACATTGCCCCGCAGGGGTACGATGACGAGATCGGGACGCCGCCGCTTCATCATCGCCTGCCGGCGCAGCGACGCGGTGCCGACCGTCGCGCCCCGCGGGAGGTCGGCGATGGATTTCGCCTTGCGGCTGATGAACGCGTCGCGGGGGTCATCGCGCTCCATGAAGGCAGACAGCATCAGACCGGGCGGAAGCACGGTCGGCATGTCTTTGGAGGAATGCACCGCGAAATCGATCAAACCGGCGGCGAGCGCCTCCTCGATCTCTTTGGTGAACAGGCCCTTGCCGCCGACCTCAGCCAGCGGCCGGTCCTGGATGCGGTCGCCGCTGGTGCGGATCACCTGGATCTCGATCCGCTCGGGATCGAAGCCATGCGCGGCGGCCAGCGCCGCGCGGACCATGCGCGCCTGCGCCAGCGCGAGCGGGCTGCCGCGCGTGCCAAGCCGCAGGATGATGCCGGAGGATTGCGCCACAGTCCCTCGCAAAGCTAAAAGACCCCATGCTTGTACTCGGAATCGAGACCACATGCGACGAGACCGCCGCCGCGGTTGTCGAGCGCGGCGCCGATGGACAGGGCAATATCCTGTCCAATATCGTGCTGTCCCAGGTCACCGAGCATGCCGCTTTCGGCGGCGTGGTGCCGGAGATCGCCGCCCGCGCCCACGTCGAGGCGCTGGACCGCATCATCGGCAAGGCGATGATGGAGTCCGGCAAGACCTTCAAGGAAATCGACGGAATTGCCGCTGCGGCGGGCCCCGGGCTGATCGGCGGCGTGATCGTGGGCCTCACCACCGCCAAGGCCATCGCGCTGGTCAACGACAAGCCGCTGATGGCGATCAACCACCTTGAGGCGCATGCGCTCACCGCGCGGCTGACAGCCGGCATCGCCTTTCCCTATTGCCTGTTCCTCGCCTCCGGCGGACACACCCAGATTCTGGCGGTGCGCGGGGTCGGCGACTACAGCCTGATCGGCACCACGCTGGACGACGCCATCGGCGAGGCGTTCGACAAGACCGCCAAGCTCCTGGGGCTCGGCTATCCCGGCGGACCGCAGGTCGAGAAGGAAGCGACGCGCGGCAATTCCATGCGCTTTGCCCTGCCCCGGCCGATGCACGGGCGCATCGAGGCGGACTTTTCGCTGTCGGGGCTGAAGACCGCGTTGCGGCTGGAGGCGGAGAAAATCGGCCCGCTCAGCGACCAGGACGTGGCCGACCTCTGCGCCTCGTTCCAGCAGGCGGTGGTGGAGGTGGTGCACGACCGGTTGCGCGCCGGCATGAAGGTGTTTCGCGGGCGGCACGGCACGCCCACCGCGCTCGTTGCCGCCGGCGGCGTCGCCGCCAACGAGGCTGTTAGGAAAATCCTGCAGCGGGTCGCCTTCGAGGCCGGCATCAAGCTCGAGGTTCCCCCGGCGGAGCTATGCACCGACAATGGCGCCATGATCGCCTGGGCCGGGGCCGAGCGGCTGGCGCTCGGTCTCACCGATCCGCTCGACTTCGCGCCGCGCGCGCGCTGGCCGCTCGAGAATATCGCCGGGCCGCGGACGCGGCCGGGAATCATGTCGCAGCAGGGTGCCTAACGATGACGTTCGATCGCATCGCGGTGCTTGGAGGCGGCGCGTGGGGAACCGCGCTCGCCAATGTCACCGCGCGCGCCGGCCGCAAGGTCACACTGTGGGAGCATGAGGCGTCCAACGCCGAGCAGCTCACGCAAAACCGCGAGAGCCGCTTCCTGCGCGGCGTCCGGATCGAGGACAGCATCGCGGTGACCCGCGATCTTGCGGAGGCCGCACGCGCCGAAGCAATCCTGCTGGTGGTGCCGGCGCAGGCCATGCGCTCGGTCGTGAAGGCGCTGGCTGGCGCGATTGCCCCGCGCACGCCGATCATCGCCTGCGCCAAGGGCATCGAGCACGGCACTCACAAGTTCATGACCGAAGTGATCGCCGAATGCGCGCCGGGCGCGACGCCGGCGATTCTCTCCGGCCCGAGCTTTGCCGCCGACGTCGCGCGCGGCCTGCCGACGGCGGTCACGCTGGCGGCGCATGACGAGACGCTGGCCGCGGCACTGGCCAAGGCGTTGGCGTCCCGCACCTTCCGGCCCTATCAATCGTCCGACGTGCGTGGCGTCGAAGTGGGCGGTGCGGCCAAGAATGTGCTGGCGATCGCCTCGGGCATCGTCACCGGCCGCGGCCTTGGCGCCAGCGCCTCGGCGGCGCTGACCACGCGCGGCTTCGCGGAGCTCGTTCGCTTTGGCCGCGCGCTCGGCGCCAGGACCGAGACGATGATGGGGCTGTCGGGCCTGGGCGACCTAATCCTGACGTGCTCGAGCCCGCAGTCGCGGAATTTCAGCTTCGGCGTCAATCTCGGCAAAGGCCTCGCGGTCAAGGACATCCACGGCAAGACGGGCCTCGCCGAAGGCGCGTTCACGGCGCCGGTGCTTCTGGAAATGGCGCGCGCCCGCAACGTCGACATGCCGATCTCGTCGGCGATCGCGGCGGTGCTAGCAGAGCGGATGAGCGTGGACCAGGCGATCGAGTCACTGCTCGCGCGCCCCATCAGATCGGAAGAATGAGGCAACGATGGCTTACTGGCTGATGAAGAGCGAGCCCGACGCCTGGTCGTGGGACCAGCAGGTCAAGGCGGCCGCCAAGGGCGCGGAGTGGACCGGCGTGCGCAACCACACCGCCAAGCTCAACCTGATGAAGATGAAGAAGGGCGACCGAGCCTTCTTCTACCATTCCAATGTCGGGAAGGAGATCGTCGGCGTGGCCGAGATTTTCCGCGAGCATCATCCCGATCCGACCGCGGAGCCGGGCGAGCCCTGGGTGGTGGTCGATATCAAGGCTGTCGAGCCGATGCCGCGGCCGGTCACGCTTAACGCGATCAAGAAAGAACCGAAGCTCAAGGACATGGCGCTGCTCAAGCAGTCGCGCCTGTCGGTCGGACCGGTGACGGCCGACGAGTGGAAGCTGATCTGCAAGATGGGTGGAATGAAGTAGGGAGGCGACGATGGCATTCGTGACCGTGAACTGGCTTTCGATCCTGATCGCAGCCGTGCTGGCCTAGCTGTGCTGCGGCGGGTACTATACCGCGCTGAGCAAGCCCTGGCTCGCGGCGCAGAACAAGACGATGGAACAGTGCCAGGCGGAGATGGCTGGCAAAGCCGGCTTGGCCAAGGCCATGCCGTTCATCCTGGCTTTCGTCGGTAACGTCATCATCGGCTGGGCGCTCTATGGCATCCTCGTGCATCTCAACGCGTTCACGCTGCGCGGCGGCATCATCGCGGCGGTCCTGGTCTGGTTCGGCTTCGTGGTGACCACCATGACCGTCAACAACGCGTTCGACGGGCGCAAGCCGATGCTTACCGTGATCGACAGCGGCGCCTAGCTCGGCGCGTTCGGCGTCATCGGCGCGATCATCGGATGGATGGGGCGGTAGTGTAGCGAGCGCCTGACGCGATGCCCTCTCCCCTTGTGGGAGAGGGTCGCCGCAGCCGATCAACAGCAAAGAATGGGTGAGGGGTCGGAGTCATAACGAGCCGCCGACCCCTCACCCATCGCACTACGTGGACACACCAGCGCTGCCCTCTCCCACAAGGGGAGAGGGCACAATCACAAATTCCGAGGGACGTCACTCCACCTTCACGCCAATAGAGCGGATCAGCTTGCCGTATTTTTCGTAGTCGCTCTTGATGCGAGCGGCGAGTTCCTCGGACGGGACCACATAGGGCTCGCCGGAACCGGTGTTGGCCAGCTTTTCCTTGAACTCGGGCTGCGCCGCCACTTCCTTCAGTTCGTTGCGCAGCCGTTCCACGATCGGCTGCGGCGTGCCCGCGGGGGCGAACACGCCGTGCCAGCTCAGCGCCTCGTAGCCCGGATAGATTTCGGCGATGGTCGGTAGCTCCGGCATCGCGGGGTTGCGCACGGTGCCGGTCGAGGCAAGGCCACGCAGCTTTCCCGATTTGATCGTCGGCACCACTGAGCCGCCGCCGAACATCACCGACACTTCGCCGCTGAGCACAGCGATCGCCGCGGGCCCGCCCCCGCGGTATGGCACATGGGTCAGGTCGATGTTTACGTGCTGCTTGAGCATCTCCATCGCGAGATGATGGTTGCTGCCGTTGCCGATAGACGCATAGAACATGGGGGGCTTAGTGGCGCGCGCAAGCTCGACGAACTCACGGAGCGTGCTTGCCGGCAGCGCCGTATTCACGGTCAGCACGATCTGATTCGAGACCAGACTGGTGACCGGCACCAAATCCTTGAACGGATCGAATGGCATCCGCGCACCGTAAACATGCGGATTGCTGATGAAGACGTTCTCGGTGCCGTGCAGCAGCGTGTAGCCATCCGGCGCGGCCTTGGCCACGGTGTCGCTCGCCAGATTGCCGCCAGTGCCGGGCTTGTTCTCGACCACGACCGGCTGGCCGAGGCGCGTCGACAATCCCTGCGCGTAGATCCTGGCGATGATGTCGACCGCCCCGCCGGGCGGAAACCCGACGATCAGCCGGATCGGCCGCGACGGATAGGTCTGCGCCTGCGCCACGCCGAGCGCGGCTGCCAGCAGAAGCAGGACCATCGATGCGACGCGCAGCATGCCCGACATGAAGCAGCCTCCCGGGAACAGGTTTGTTCTTGACCGGGATTTTCCATGCATTCGTCGGCTTCCGCCATAGGGGATGTCGCCGCGGCAGGGCAAAACCGTCGAATCCGCGACGAAAGTGGCAGACGGCCCGCCTTGTCGCTTGTCGGCGGCCCATCGCATAATATTGATCCAGAACAAACAGCCGCGCGCCCGAGTGCGCAAAAATTGCGCTCCACGAGGAGGAGACGATGTCCGACGACAAGATCTACGAGATTCCGGCCGAGTGGAAGCAACGCGGCTTCATCGACGAAGCCAAGTACCAGGAGATGTACCAACGCTCGGTCAAGGACCCAAACGGCTTCTGGGGTGAGCAGGCCAAGCGCATCGACTGGATCAAGCCGTTCACGAAGGTGAAAAACACGAACTACAGCGGTGACGTTTCGATCAAATGGTACGAGGACGGCACGCTCAACGCCGCCTACAACTGCATCGACCGCCATCTGCCGAAACGCGCCAACCAGACCGCGATCATCTGGGAGGGCGACGACCCCAAGGACTCAAAGCACATCACCTACCAGGAGCTTCACGACGAGGTATGCCGGATGGCGAACATCCTGCGCAACCGCAACGTCGCGAAGGGCGACCGCGTCACCATCTACATGCCAATGATTCCGGAGGCCGCCTACGCGATACTCGCTTGCGCGCGGATCGGCGCCATTCATTCGGTGGTGTTCGGCGGCTTCTCGCCGGACTCGCTCGCCAATCGCATCGAGGACTGCCGGTCGAACGTCGTCATTACCGCCGACGAGGGCGTGCGCGGCGGCCGCAAGGTGCCGCTGAAGGCCAACACCGATGCCGCCATCGCCAAGTGCGCAAGTTCTGGATTCCCGGTCGATCATGTCATCGTGGTCAGGCGCACCGGCGCGCCGGTCAACATGGAGCCGGTCCGCGACGTCTGGTATCACGAGGCCTCCGCGGTCGTGACCAGCGAGTGCCCGTGCGAGGAGATGAGCGCGGAAGACCCGCTGTTCATCCTCTACACCTCGGGCTCGACCGGCAAGCCGAAGGGCGTGCTACACACCACCGGCGGCTACATGGTCTACGCGTCGATCACGCATCAATACGTGTTCGACTATCACGACGGCGACATCTACTGGTGCACCGCCGACGTGGGCTGGGTCACCGGGCACAGCTACATTCTCTATGGGCCGCTCTCGAATGGCGCCATCACGCTGATGTTCGAGGGCGTGCCGAACTATCCGAGCAACTCCCGATTCTGGGAGGTGATCGACAAGCACAAGATCAGCACCTTCTACACCGCGCCGACCGCGATCCGCGCGCTGATGCAGGCGGGCGACGGGCCGGTGAAGAAGACGTCGCGCAAGTCGCTTCGGCTCCTGGGCTCGGTCGGCGAGCCGATCAATCCCGAGGCTTGGGAATGGTATCACCGCGTGGTCGGTGACGGCCGCTGCCCGATCGTCGACACCTGGTGGCAGACCGAGACCGGCGGCATCCTGATCACGCCGCTGCCCGGGGCGACACGATTGAAGCCGGGCTCCGCGACCAAGCCGTTCTTCGGCTGCCAGCCGCAGCTCGTCGACGCCGAGGGCAAGGTGCTCGAAGGTGCCGCTTCCGGCAATCTTTGCATCGTCGATTCGTGGCCCGGCCAGATGCGCACGGTGTACGGCGATCACCAGCGTTTCATCGACACCTACTTCAAGACCTATCCGGGCAAGTACTTCACCGGCGACGGCTGCCGCCGCGACGCCGACGGCTATTACTGGATCACCGGCCGCGTCGACGACGTCATCAACGTCGCCGGCCACCGCATGGGCACCGCCGAAGTCGAATCGGCGCTGGTCGCGCATGCGTCGGTGTCGGAGGCCGCGGTCGTCGGCTATCCGCACGACATCAAGGGCCAGGGCATCTACGCCTATGTGACGCTGATGACCGGCGTGCAGCCGAGCGAGAAATTGCGCAAGGAGCTGGTGGCGTGGGTGCGCAAGGA
Source organism: Xanthobacteraceae bacterium (assembly GCA_009694215.1). Classification (GTDB taxonomy): domain Bacteria; phylum Pseudomonadota; class Alphaproteobacteria; order Rhizobiales; family Xanthobacteraceae; genus Z2-YC6860. The sequence goes on along the minus strand of SHVN01000032.1, from coordinate 880 downwards.
GATCGGCCCGATCGCCTCGCCCGACCTGATCCAGTTCTCGCCCGGCCTGCCGAAGACGCGCTCCGGCAAGATCATGCGCCGGATACTGCGCAAGATCGCCGAGGACGAGTACGGCGCGCTCGGCGACACCTCGACGCTGGCCGATCCGGCGGTGGTCGACGACCTGGTGAAGAACCGCCAGAACAAGAAGGACCATGCCAAGGCTGGCGCCGCGTCCTGATCGCCGGACTGGTTCGACGCAAGTTACGGCGCGACCACTGGCCGCGCGTTTTATTGACTTCTATCAGTTGGTTAGGCCAATTTTGGGACAGCTTTGGCGCTTATCCCGACGGAGCAACTATGGTTAATGAACGGCTAAGAGATGCGGCAACGTTAGTCAGGACGTTGCGTCATGAGTGCTGCGTACCGATGTGTTGCCGCCGCCATCGCGGCTACCGCTCTCTATATTCTCACCATTCCTGCAGCGCCTACGTCAACGCGCGAAGTCGTTGCATTCAACAGCGACGACTTGCCGGGCACGATCATTGTGCGCACCAATGAGCGCCGGCTCTATCTCGTGCTCGGCCAGGGCCGCGCCATGGTCTACCCGGTCGGCGTCGGCCGCGCCGGACGCCAATGGGCGGGCCGCTCGTTCATCGATGGCAAGCACGTCAAGCCGGCCTGGGCGCCGCCACCCGACATCGCCAAGAAACGCCCCGACATGGCAAGGGTCATTCCCGGCGGCTCGCCGGACAATCCCATGGGCGTCGCGGCGCTGACGTTATCCGGCGGCGGCCAATACGCGATCCACGGCACCAACAATCCGGGTTCGGTCGGCGGCTTCAATCCCTCCAAGATTGTATCAGAAATCGGAGGTCAGACCCTTCTTTTCCCAATCGCC
>SHVN01000198.1 GCA_009694215.1 Xanthobacteraceae bacterium | reverse complement strand
GCAGATCAGGGCGCGGGCGACATATGCCGACGTCTACAAGCCCGTGGCCGCGCCGATGCGGCGGCCGCTGGTGCCGCTGCAGGACGCCTTCGAGCCGATCGGAATCCGCGCCGGCACGTCCTTTTGAAACCTTCGGTCGAGATCACGCGCGGCCACGACAGCAATCCTTCGCATACGTCGAACGGCAAGGCCTCGGCCTTCACGACGGTGGAGCCTGCGCTGAAATTGCAGTCGGAGTGGTCGCGCCACGACTATCGCGTCGAGCTGCGCGGCAGCTTCACGAACTATGACTCGCTGCAGTCGTCGAACAGCCCGCTGGTCGAGGCCAAGACCTACGGGCGGTACGACTTGACGCGCGACACCAAGATCAACACCGAAAACCGCTTCCTGCTGTCGACCGATTATCCGGGCAGCCCAAACCTGCCGGTCGATATCGCCAAACTGCCGATCTTCACCTCCTACGGCAGCACGGCCGGCTTCAGCCACCGCTTCAACCATCTCGAGCTGTCGGCCAAGGCGAGCCTGGACTAGACCCGGTATCAGGACTCCAAGCTCATCGACGGCACGACGTCGAGCAACGAGGATCGCGACTACACTCAATACGGTGGGGCGGTGCGCAAGCTACGAGGTCTATCCGGGGGTCAAGCCGTTCGTGGAGCTCGGCGGCGACACCCGCCAGCATGAGCTGCAATACGACCGCGACGGCTCTCAGCGCGATTCGCGGGCGCTCACGCCCAAGGTCGGCAGCACCTTCTAGATCACCCGCAAGCTGACCGGCGAGGTCGCGGTGGGCTATCTGACACGGCACTACCAGGACCCGCGGCTGCAGGACCGCGTGGCGTGATCTTCGACGCATCGTTGAAATGGGACACCACCGGCCTGACCACGGCGACGCTCACCGCAAGCTCCCGCGGCGAGGAAACGGTGGTGCCTGGCTGGTCCGGAGCGCTGCGGCGCGACGTCGGCATCCAGGTCGACCACGCATTCCGCCGCTGGCTGATCGGCACCGTGAAGTTCGGCACCGGATTCGATGAATACGTCGGCGCGGACCGCAACGATACGCGGACCTCGCTCGGCGCCGCGCTCACCTACAAGTTCAACTGCGACCTCTCGCTGAAGGGCGAATACCGCTACGACTGGTTGCGCTCCAACGTCACCGGTGTGGACTACAACGCCAGCGTGATCCTGATCGGGTTGAAGTTGCAGCGCTGACGCGGCATCGTCCCTTTCCAGTATTCATGGACGAGGGTGCGATGAGCAAATCCGCCGGAGGCGAATCCCATGACGAGCCGGAAGTGCGGCGCTGGACCGAACAGCGCTGGGTGCTCGACAACGTGCTCCGCTCGGTGGGGATCGACTGGGACCAGCCGCGCTCGTTCTATCTCAACGCCGCCTGCGGCATCGAGGCCGGCGCCGATTTCGCCGCGATCCGCGAGCGGGTCAAGAAATACGCCGACATCGAACCGGCCTTCGCCAACTCGGCGCGTCGGCGCGAGGCGAAAGCGCGTGCCGCGGAAGCAGACGGATCGCCGGTCACCGCGCGCGACAATTACTTCATGGCGTCGATCCACTGGGGCTCGGCGCAATGGTCGCACTACCAAAACGGCACCACGAACCTCGCCTACAACAAGAGTAAGCGCGACTGCTACACGCGCTATGCCGCGCTCGCCGATCACAGGATCGAGCCGGTGATGATCCCGTTCAAGGGCAAGGCGCTGCCGGGCTGGTTCCACCTGCCTCCGAACTACAAAGGCGGCCGCATCCCGGTGGTGATCTCGTTCCCCGGCATGGACACCTACAAGGAGGTGTTCTTGGCGCTGAAGGGCGACCGCTGGCTCGATCGCGGCATCGCGGTGCTGGCGCTCGACGGGCCGGGCCAGGCCGAATGCCGGGTGCTCGGCCTCACCGTCAGCATGGAGAACTGGACCGCGGTCGGCAAAGCCGCGGTCGACTGGCTCGTGGCGCGGCCGGAGATCGACCCCGGGAGGATCGGCGCCTTCGGCAACAGCTTCGGCTCGTTCTTCGTGACGATCGTTACGGCGAACGAGCCGCGCATCTGCGCCTGTGTCGCCAACTCCAACAATCTGGAGCCCGGCTTCCACGCCATCTTCGAGGAGGCGAGCCCGAGCTACAAGAAGCGGTTCATGTACATGGCGGGCTTCACCGACGAGGCGAAGTTCGACGCCTTCCGTGAAACGCTGACCTGGGAGGGTCACGCCGAAAAAATCCGCGTGCCGTATCTCTGCGTCACCGGCGAATGGGATGAATTGAGCCCGATGGTGCACACCGAGCGGATGCTCTCGACCATGACCAACCCGCGCCGCCTGGTGGTCTATCAGGACGCGCGCCACGCCATCGGTGCCTGCCCCTCGGTCAATCTAGGGCCGCATCCGCCGACCATGGTGGCCGACTGGATGGCGGCGCGCTTTGCCGGAAAGCCGATGCCGAGCGAGCGCTGGTATGTGGATAACGGCGGCGCGGTGACGAAGACGGCGCTCTAGCCGCTCAATCGCCGAGCAATTTCTTGATTTCCTCGCGCAGCGCCGGACCGAGGTCGGGGCGCTCCAGCGCATAGGCGATGTTGGCGGCGAGGAAGCCGATCTTGGAGCCGCAGTCGAAGCTGCGGCCGTCGAACTTCAAGCCGTAGAACGGCTGGGTCTTGGCGAGGGTGATCATCGAATCGGTAATCTGGATTTCGCCGCCGGCGCCGCCGGCCTGGGTTTCGAGCAGATCGAAGATTTCCGGCTGCAGGATGTAGCGGCCGGTGATGATGAGGTTGGATGGCGCCTTCTCGCGCGGCGGCTTCTCCACCATTCCGGTGATCGAGAACATCTTGCCCTTGGGCGGGCCCACTTCGACCACGCCGTAGGCGCTGATGCGATCCATCGGCACTTCCTCGACCGCGATCACGTTGGCGTTCTCTTCGGCCGAGCGATAGGCCTCGATCATCTGCTTGAGACAGCTCGGCTTGTGCTGCACCAGCACGTCCGGCAGCAGCAGTGCGAATGGTTCGCGGCCGACAAGCTCCCGCGCGCACCAGACGGCGTGGCCGAGGCCCATCGGCGATTGCTGGCGGGTGAAGCTCGCCGTGCCGGCCTCGGGCAGATCGGTCGAGAGAAGCTTCAGATCCGCGAGCTTGTTGCGCTCCTTCAGCGTCAGCTCCAGTTCTAACTGGCGGTCGAAATGGTCCTCGATCACCCCCTTGTTGCGGCCGGTGACGAAGATGAAATGTTCAATCCCGGCCTCGCGCGCCTCGTCCACCACGTGCTGGATCAGCGGCCGGTCGACCACCGGCAGCATCTCCTTGGGCATGGCCTTGGTGGCGGGCAGGAAGCGGGTGCCGAGCCCGGCCACGGGGAAGATGGCTTTGCGAATCGGTTTCATGTTGGGGGCATAATGCGGCAGAGCGGGGGATCAGGCCACGGGGACGCTGCTTCAATCGGTCGCTCCGCCACGCTTTGAACGTGTTTTGTTCGCCAACTTGACGGTAACAAGTCGAATGGCACAGTGCGCTCGTATTCTCACGAGCGGGGCGGCGGCAATGTGGCAGCGAATTCTTGGGGTAACCGGCGCGGCGGCGCTGGCGGTTTCATTGCTGTCGGGACCGGCCGGGGCCGCGCCGCGGTGCCGCAACACCGGCAGCTTCGAGGCCTGGCTCGCCGCCTTCAAGAAGGACGCGGCGGGGCAGGGCATCTCGCAGCAGGCGATCACCGCGGCGCTGGACGGCGTGACCTTCGACCCGGCGATCATCCGTCGCGATAGCGGCCAGGACGTGTTCCAGCAGAGCTTCCTGCAGTTCGCCGGCCGCATGACGGCGGTGGGGCGCTACCAGAACGGGCTGAAGCAGTTGAAGGCCAACGCGGCGCTCTTGTCGCGCATCGAGCAGCGCACCGGCGTGCCGCCGCCGGTGGTGGTCGCGCTGTGGGGTCTGGAAAGCGACTACGGCTCCTACAAGGGCGGCACCTACAGCATCATCCGTTCGGTCGCGACGCTGGCCTATGACTGCCGGCGGTCGGAGTTCTTCCGCAACCAACTGATCGGCGCGCTGCGCATCGTCGAGCGCGGCGATCTGCGGCCGGATCAGATGATCGGCAACTGGGCCGGCGAACTCGGGCCGACGCAGTTCACGCCGGGCGACTATTTCAAGCACGGCATCGATTTTGACGGCGACGGCCGCGTCGACATGGTCCACAGCGTGCCGGACGCGCTCGCCTCCGCCGCCAATCTGATGAAGAGCTTCGGCTGGCAGAAGGGCCAGCCCTGGCTGCAGGAGGTTCGCGTGCCGGCCGAGATGCCGTGGCAGGAATCCGGCCTCGACAACCAGCATCCGCGCTCGCAATGGGTGAAGTGGGGCGTGAGTGCCGCGCACGGCCAGCTTCCCGCCGACACGCTTCAGGCGTCGCTGATCCTGCCGATGGGCCGCCTCGGTCCGGCGTTCCTCGCCTATCCGAACTTCAAGTCCTACACCGAATGGAACGCGGCAATCGTATATGCCACGACCGCGGCCTATTTCGGCACGCGGCTCGCCGGCGCCCCGCCCGTCGGTCCGGGCAACGGCCAGCCGGTGGTGCCGACGACGGAGCAGATTCAGGAGCTGCAGCGGCTCTTGATCGCGCGCCGGACGCTGACCGGCGAGGCCGACGGCCGGCTCGGGTCGCAGACGCGGACAGCGGTGAAACAGGCCCAGATGAAGGTCGGCCTGCCGGCGGACGCCTATCCGACGCAGGAGCTGATCGAGCGGCTGCGGGCGGGGCGGTAGGCCGTGGGCCCTAGGGGGAACCCGGCCGCCCCGCGGGCTTGTGAATTGCGCGGTTAACGCTCGCTCAACCATATCTTGCCCCAATAGGGCCCGATGATTGGTATCGGCACAGGGCAGACGACATGAAGGTTTGCGGCTTGGCCCGCTTGCGGTCGGTGAATATGCAGATGCGTTGCGTATCGATGGTCCGGCTGGCGCTGGGCGGCGTGCTGCTGCTCGGAGCGGCCGATCCTGGATTGGCGCAGGGCGACCGGATCCTGCCGCCGATGCCGGTCGG
>SHVN01000031.1 GCA_009694215.1 Xanthobacteraceae bacterium | reverse complement strand
TCTTGTACCAATCGACGATCTCGCTGCCGGTCGCGAGCCAGACCTCCTGCCGCGACGCGATGTGGGCGAGCGCCCTGGCGAGATACTTGCTCCGGTGTGGATGACCGATGATGAAAGGGTGCAGGCAGATCGACATCACCCGGCCGGTTTTCTCGCCGTCCTCGTAGAGCACGTCGAACTGGTCGCAGATCATCTGGCCGAACCGCTCCGGGCTCTGGTGCAGGCTCAAGAGCGCCGGGATGTCGTTGATCTCCGACGAATAGGGCATCGAGATCATCGATCCCCTTTTGACCTTCATCGGATAGGGCTGCTCGTCGTTGGTCCAGTTGCCGGTGTATTCGATGCCGTTCTCCGCGAGGATGTCGAGCGTGCGCACGGTCTCCGTCATACCGGGACTGAGCCAGCCGCGCGGCGCCCGGCCGGTGGCCTTGCCGATGACCGTCACCGACTCCTTGATCAGCGCGCGCTCCTCCGCCTCCGGCTGCTGACTCAGCACGATCGAATTGGTGATGCCGTGGCCCATCCACTCCCAGCCGAGCTTCTCCCCTTCCTCGACGATGCGCGGATATTCGCGGCAGACGTCGGAGTTGAGCGCGACGGTGCCGCGCACGCCGAACCTCTCCATGATCTCCATCAGGCGCCAGATACCTACCCGCACGCCGTAGTCGCGCCAGGAGTAGTTGAGCACGTCGGGGCTCACTGCCATACCGCCGCCGGAAATCTTCATCGCCGGCCGGTCGAACAGGAAATGCTCGATGTTGGGGATCACCCAGAGCGCGACGCGGGCGCCGTTCGGCCAGCGCAGCGGCGGACGGTCGACGATCGGCGAATAGCCGAAGCGACCGTGCGCCTGCGGAACCGCGGGCGCGGCGCCATTCTGCGCGGCGGGCGTGGCGGAAGTCGATTTGCGCGCCATGTGTATCTCCGAAATGCTGGTGCCCCGATCCCGGCCCGGGCTAATATTGGCACGCTGGCCGCCCGAACGTGAAGCCCGGAGGAGTTCAAGACATGGCGCAGATTGTCGGCGGATTCGGCGTGCCGCACACCCCGGTGTTTCCGATGTTCGTCAAGCGCGACGGGCCCGACTGCGAGATCGCCAAATTGTTCGGCGCGCAGAAGAACGACCTGGCGGCCACCCGCCCGGACATCATCGTGATGTTCGATACCGATCATCTCAACACATTCTTCCTCGACAACCTGCCGATCTTCGCGATGGGCGTGGATAAAACCTTCAAGGCGCCGAACGACGAGCCGCCGACCGTGCCGAACTATGTGGTCCCGTCGGCGCCCGGCCTCGCTGCACATATCCGGGCAGCCGGGATCGCGGCGGGATTCGACGTCGGCGTGACGTCGAATTTCTCGGTCGATCATTCGGTGACCGTGCCGCTACATTTCCTCACGCCGGAGATGAACATTCCCGTCATCCCGTTCTTCATCAGCGGGCACCTGCCGCCGCTTCCCTCGGCGCAGCGCTGTTTCGCGCTTGGCCAGGCGGTCGGCCGGGCGATCGAGGCCTGGCCGGAAAACAAGCGCGTGGTGGTGATGGGCTCGGGCAGCTTCTCGCTGGAGGTCGGCGGCCCGCGCATGGCGCCCGGCCGCTCCGACGGCGTGCCCGACCCGGATTGGGTGGGCCGCGTCATCAAGCTCCTCGAGCAGCAGCAGATCGACACGCTGATCAAGGAATCGACCGAGCATCAGATGCTGAAGGCCGGCAACGTCGGCGGCGAGATCCTGAACTGGATCGCCATGCTGGGCGCCATCGGAAACCGCAAGCCGGACTACGTCGCGCCGCAGATGCAGAACGGACATGCGTATGGTGTGTGGCGATGGAATTGAATGGGCTCGCACTGCATCAACTCCGTCATGGCCGGGCTTGTCCCGGCCATCCCGACCACGTTGGCACGGCCGTGCCAAATGAATCGAGATGCCCGCACAAGGCCGGGCATGACGTGGAGAGGTTTCCGGCAAAGGAATAAGTGAATGACCAGCGGCAAGGACGATGAGGAATTCTTCCGGCAGCGCGGCTTCGGCGTGAAGATCGGCTTCGGCGAGCGGCCGGCGCTGATCGTCATCGACATGCTCAAGGGCTTCACCGATTCGAACATGCCGTTCGGCGCCAACCTCGACAACGAGATCGCGGCGCAAAAGCCGCTGCTCGCCATCGCCCATGAGCGCAACATCCCGGTGATCTTCTCGACCGTAATCTACAACGACCACGACCTGAAGGATGCCGGCCTCTGGGCGATCAAGATGAAGGGCACGCTGACGCTGAAAGCGGGCACGCCGGCGGTGGAGATCGACCCGCGCCTCGACATGCGGCCGACCGACAGCCTGCTGGTGAAGAAATACGCATCCTGCTTCTTCGGCACCGACCTCGTGCCGCGGCTGATGAACCAGCGCGTCGACACGCTGATCATCACCGGCTGCACCACATCGGGCTGCGTGCGCGCCACCGCCGTCGACGCTGTGCAGAACGGCTTCCGGCCGATGGTGGTGCGCGAAGCGGTCGGCGACCGATCGAAATCGGCGCACGAGCAGAGCCTGTTCGATCTCAACGCCAAATACGCCGATGTGGTGGATCTCGACGAGACGCTGCAGTATCTCAAGACGGTCGGACACAATCGGCCTGCAACGCGCTGAACCCATACTCCCATGCCTGCGCGGGAGAGGAAGACAAATGACCATAACGGGTGGCTGCCACTGCGGCGCTATTCGTTACTAGGCGGAGGGCAAGGCTATTACCCACGCGCTGTGTCGTTGCGTCGATTGCCGGCGTCATTCCGGCGCGCCGATGGTCGGCTGGACGATGTACCGGCAGAGCGAGTTCAAGGTGACAAAGGGCACGCCCAAAATCTACAAGTCCTCGCCAGACGGGCGGCGGCACTTCTGTCCCGATTGCGGCACCGGCCTGTTTTACATCAACGAAGTCATGCTGCCGGGGATCGTCGATATACAGAGCGCAACCTATGACGATCCCGATGCCGTTCCGGCGCGGGCGCATATCCAGGTCGCCGACCGCATCGGCTGGATGGAGCATGCGCATGAACTTCCTGAGTTCGAGCGGTTTCCGCCGCAGAAGTAATCTCCGGCGCGGCACGCCCGCTCAGCCGTTGACGATCGCCGCCGAGATTTTTTCCGCCACCATGATGGTCGGGATGTTGGTGTTGGCGCGCGGCACGGTCGGCATGATCGAGGCATCGACCACGCGAAGGCCGTCGAAGCCGCGCACCCGCCCGGCGTTATCCACCACGGCGTCGCGGTCGTCCGCTGCGCCCATCCGGCAGGTGCCGGCGACATGGAACATGCCGGCGACGTTCTGACGGATGTGTTCGGCCAGCGCATCGTCATCCTTGACCAGATCCATCAGGTTGATTTTGCGGTCGGCGAGCGTGCCGAACACCGGCTCGGCCAGCGCCGGAATGAGATCGGTCAGCCAGCCGATGGCCTGGGCCTTCATCGCGTTGGAAGTGTTCTTGCGGTTGAGCAGACGCAGGCGGTCGGTGAACTTCACCGGGAACGTCACGCCGCTCATCGCCTGTACCTTGTGGTAGGTCAGCATCTCGACCGCCAGCCGGAAGCCGACCATCAGGCGCCTGAGATCAAGCTCGTGGCCGGCGAAGTTCATCTCGACCTGCGGCTCCTGCCGGTGGTCGGCCGAACGCAAGGCCACGCGGCCGCGCCCCATCGGCTTCCACAGCGACGGCGCGAGATTGGCGATCCGCGTGCCGAGCGCGCTCCACGAGGTCTTACTCTGCACGTTGACGTACATGTCGGTCGGCGGGCAGCCCGGCACGCCGGACGAGAAGCGCAGCATCGTCGCCGAATGCGTCCGCACCGAAGGGGGCTGCCGCGATTCGGGCCGCATGTGGAATCCGATGAACAACAGCGAATGGTTAGACAGATTCGCGCCGACGCCCGGCAGGTCGGCGCGCACCGCGACGCCGTGCTCGCGCAGATGCGCCGCTGGACCGATGCCGCAGCGCATCAGCATGGCCGGCGAATGGATGCCGCCCAGGCTGACGATGATCTCGCGGCCGGTGAATTCCTTCGTCTCGCCCGCGATGCTCGCGCTCACTCCGGTAGCACGGCGGCCGTCAAACTTGATGTCGGTCACCGTCGCGCCGCTGACGACCGTCAGGTTCGGGCGGGCGCGCACCTCGGCGCCGAGATAGCAGATCGCGGCGGAGGCCCGCTTGTCCGGCCAGTTGCTGATCGGCGGCACGGCGTAGCCGTCGCGGAAATCCGCATTCATGTCGGCGACGAACGGAATCTGCCGCTCGTCGGCGAAATCCTGCAGCGCCCGGCAGACCGGAGGCCACTGGTCCTTGGGGAGACGGCGGACCGGCACCGGGCCGTCGCTGCCGTGCATGCCGCCGCCGAAATCGAAGTCGTTCTCCAGCTTCTTGAAAAACGGCAGCACGTCGTTCCAGCCCCAGCCGCTGGCGCCAAGCTGCTCCCACTCGGCGTAATCGTCCGGCGTGCCGCGGAGCGCCACCATGCCCATCACCGAGGAGCCGCCGCCCATGATGCGACCTTGCGAATAGCCGGTGAGCGGCGAATTACCGGCGAGCCGGAAGTGCACCTTCAGCTCCGGCCAGAAATAGGCAGGATTGTAGTAGGAGGCCGGATAGGTATCGAGCACGTCGGCGGGCTCGCGGCCGGGCGGCGTGTCCTGGCCCGCCTCCAGCAGCAGCACGGAATGGCCCGAGCGTACCGAGAGGCGGTTCGCCAGCACGCAGCCGGCGGCGCCTCCGCCGACGATGATGGTGTCGAAACTGTCGGCCATGAATTCCCCCTGCGGCCGCGCGCTTCGGCCCGGCCGCAATTCAAGCATGCCGGATCGGGAGGGCAAAGTGCCATGACGGCGGGCCGCTCCGCTGCCATACTCGGCGCAACCAACAAGGTGTGTTTCCGGGAGGTTGCAATGCTCAAGATCCGTACCATGCTGTTTGCGCTGGCTGCGACCGCTGCGATGAGCGCCGCTCCCGCGCAGGCACAATATCCAGACAAGCAGATCACCATGATGGTGTGCTTCCCGGCCGGCGGCGGCACCGACATCGCCGCGCGGCTGGTCAACACCCAGCTCGGCGAGGCGCTGGGCAAGCCGGTGATCGTCGAGAACCGCGGCGGCGCCGGCGGCAACATCGCCATCGCCGCCATGAAACGGCTGCCGGCCGACGGATATACGCTGCTAGTTTGCTCCAGCGCCTATGTGGTCAACCCGAGCCTCTACGCGAACGCGGCCTACGACCCGATCAAGGACTTCGTGCCACTAATGGTGCTCGGCGCATCGCCCAACGTATTCGTGGTGCCGGAGAAGTCACCCATCAAGAGCATGAAGGAGTTCATCGAGAAGGCGAAAGAAAACGGCGGCACGTTCAACTGGACCAGCCCCGGCGCGGGGACCACGCCGCAGCTCGCGGGCGAGCTGATCAAGCTCCGCACCGGCATCCAGATGCAGCACATCCCGTTCCCTGGCGCCGGCCCCGCGACCAACGCGGTGCTCGCGGGCACCGTGGACCTCTACACCGCCAACATCGGCTCGGTGCAGGGCCTGATCGATGGCGGCAAGGTGAGGCCGATCGCGGTCACCTCGAAGACGCGCTGGGCGCCGATGCCGGACGTGCCGACGCTCGATGAGATCGGCATCAAGGACGCGGAATCCGACACCTTCCAGGGCGTCTATGTGCTGGCCGGCACGCCGCAGCCGGTGATCGATCGCCTCGCCAAGGAGTTGAGCGCGATCCTCGCCCGCCCCGACGTGAAGGAGAAATTCGCCAAGATCGGATTGCCGGTGGTGGCCGACGGTCCCGCGGCGTTCATGAAGCGCGTCCAGCACGAGGTGCCGACGTACAAGGAGGTCATCGACAAAGCGGGATTGAGGATTCAATGACCAAACCGCTCGCCGGCATCCGCGTCATCGAGCTTGCGAACTTCATCGCCGGGCCGCTGTGCGGCACGCTACTCGCCGACATGGGCGCCGACGTCATCAAGGTCGAGCCGCCCGGCGGCGACATGAGCCGCGCCACGCCGCCGATTCGGAACGGCGAGAGCGTGAGCTTCACGGCGCTCAACCGCAACAAGCGGAGCCTGGTGCTCGATCTGAAAAGCCCGGACACGCAAGAGGTGATGCGCAGGCTTGCCGCCAAGTCGGACGTGTTCGTGGAGGCAAACCGGCCCGGCGCGCTGGACAAGATGGGGCTGGGCAGCCAGCATCTGAAGGTGGTCAATCCGAAGATCATCTACACGTCGGTGTCCGGCTTCGGCCAGACCGGGCCCGACCGGCGGCGGGCGGGCGTCAACCTGATCATCGAGGCGTTCTCCGGCGCGCTGTCGGTGACCGGCGAGCCCGGCAAGATGCCAATGCGGCCGGGGGTGCAGACCGCCGATGTGTTCGGCGCGCTGTTTGCGACCTACGCTACGCTTGCAAGCCTTGTCGGCGCCGCGCGGACCGGCGAAGGCCGCGTGGCCGATATTTCGCTGGTCGAGTCCTCGATCGCGGCGGCGGCCTGGGAGGCGGCGGAGTATCTGGAGACGGGCAAGGTGCCGCAGCCGATGGGCAACCGGCATCGCCTGACCGCGCCGTATCAATTGTTCGAAACAAGCGACAAGCGCTACGTCGCGTGCGGCATGCCGAACAACATGCTGTTCCAGAAATTCATGCAGGCGATCGGGCTGGGCGATCATCTCGCCGACCCTCGCTTTGCCACCTATGCCAATCGCAAGGCCAACGAAGACCCGCTGCTGGCGCTGGTGGAGCCGGCGATGCTCAAGATGAACTCGCACGAACTGGAAGCGGCCCTGATGGAGGCCGGCGTGCCCTGCGCGCTGGTCAACAATTTCGAGGAGGTGTTCGCGCATCCGCAGATCGTGGCGCGCGGCGTGGTGCAGGAGATCGAGCATCCCCGCCTCGGCACCATGAAGGTGACGCGCAACCCGGTGCTACTCGACCACGGCGGCCCCGACATCGCCCGGCCCGCGCCGATGCTAGGCGAGCATTCGGAGGAGATTTTGCGGGAGCTCGGCTACGATCAGGCGGCGATCGGCAAGCTCGTGAGCGACGGCGTGACGAAACTTGCCGCGCCGTCCCAGCCAAAGGTGACGGCTGCGGAATAAGGCTGGAACGGTCCAGGGCTCGGCGGCGTTGTCTCGGGAACCGAGGACACGTCCCATGCCTGCCGAAGCCAAGTCCGACAAGCGCCCCGGTCAGTCGCAGACCCGCGAGCCGGCCAAGGGCGGCATCACGCCCGCCCACAAGGACACCTTTCCCTCCGGAGACAGCCCGAAGCCGCACAGCGATCCGCTGCGGCATGTGATCGAAGAAGAAAAGACGAAATAGCTCAGGCTGGATTTTTCGCCAGTCCGAACGGCGCGGTGCCTTCCTCAAACAATTCGATGACAGCGCCGGGGCCGGACTCGTCGCGCAGGCCCACAGTCATGCGCGGACCGCCGCAGGCGAGCACGCTGGCGATGCGGCGCGGCTGCCAGTTCTCCTGCCCGATCATGTGGCGGATGACGGAGACTTCCTCGACCACCGCCTCGTGCACGCGGCCGATCTCGAATGTGCCGCCGTTGCAGCGGGGGCACAGCAGCGGCTCCGGAAAATATCCGGCACGGCAATTCGCGCACCGCCAGATGGGGACGCCCGCACTCATTCCACCCGCTCCAGCACAGCCGCCGCAGCCGTGCCGCCGTAGCGGTACATGGTCATGCCGTAGCCGGTCGCGACCGCGAGCCGCGCGCCCTTCACCTGCCGCTCGCCGGCGCGATGCTGCAATTGAAGCACCGCTTCGGAGATGCCGTTCAAGCCGCCGGCATGGCCGCCCGGCTGGCCGGCGGACAGCATGCCGCCCCAGGTGTTCATTGGAAAACGCCTCTCGCCGATGGTCACGCGGCAGAAGCGCGCGAGATCGTTGCCGGGAATGAGGCCGAGATCGTTGGCCTGCGCCAACACCATGGTCGGATAGTCGTCATAGATCGAGGCGACGTCGATGTCTTCGGACCGCACGCCAGCCTCCTGCCACAACTCCTTCGAGAAGGTGCCGATGCCGGTCTGCAGCCCGTCGCCCTCCTGGTTGTCGTAGTTGTAGCTCGCGCGGTGCGCGCGGACGCGAACGCCGGGGCGGCCCTTCGGCGCGCGATCGCGCCGCGCGACGACGATTGCCTGGGCGCCCGCCACCACCGGCACGCAGTCGTAACGCGACAGCGGATCGGCGACGAGGGGCGCGGCAAGATACTCGTCCATCGTCAGCGGCGCACGATAGACCGCGTAAGGATTCTTCGCCGCCCATTCCCGCTGCGCGATGGCGATGTGGCCGTAGTCGGATTTCTCCAACCCATACTTCCTGATCTGGCGGCTTGCGACCAGCGCATAGACGCCGTTCGGCCCGCCGTGGCCGAGCGGCGAAAGATGTTTTTGGGTCGCGGTGTTGTAGTTGGCCGCGACCTTGGCGTAGCCGGCGAGGCCCGTGGCGTCGCCGCCGAGAATGAGGACGGTTTCAGCGGCGCCGGTCTCGACCGCGCGAAGCGCGTTGCCCAGCATGCTCATGCCCGCGGAGCCGCCGTTGGTATCCTGCGCGAGCCAGCGCAGCGACAGGCCGAGCTTCCAGGCGAGATCCACGGCGGAGTCGGGCGCGAGCGAGAACGAGGCCACCGCCATGCCCTGGAGATCGGCCGCGTTCAGTTCCGCGTCCTTGAGCGCCGCCACAACCGCGTCGCGCATGAAGTGCAGCGCGGTCTGGCCCGGTTCCGGGCGCCGCGTGTAGGCGGACTGACCGACGCCGATGATGGCGGCGTTTTCGAACATGCTCGTCTCACTCGGCTGTCATGCCCGCGAAAGCGGGCATCCAGTAGTCTCGAATTCCGCGATTTAAGCAATGAGCCTGAGGATACTGGATCATCCGCTTTCGCGGATGATGACAGCAGAAAAATTATCTGACCACAATGCGTTGAGGCAGACGACTTGCGATGTTAGCGTTTGCACCGACACTAGGTGAGTGCGTTGCGACAGATGAAATCCGAAATCCGCGATGGAATGAAGATCGATTGGGATGCCCCGATCGCGATGGATGACGGCGTGACCTTGCGCGCCGACTTGTTCCGGCCGATTGCCGAGGGGAAGTACCCGGTGATCATGAGCTACGGGCCCTACGCCAAGGGCCTGTCGATGCAGGAGGGCTACAAGAGCCAGTGGATGCGGATCGTCAAGGCCGCGCCCGAGGTGCTCGAAGGCTCCAGCAACAAGCACCAGAACTGGGAGCTGTTCGATCCGGAGAAATGGGTGCTGGACAGCTACATCTGCCTGCGGGTGGATTCGCGCGGCGCCGGCCGTTCGGAGGGCTACCTCGAAGTGTGGTCGCCACGCGAGGCGAAAGATATCGCGGCCTGCGTCGACTGGGCCGGCGTGCAGCCGTGGTCGAACGGCAAGGTCGGCTTGCACGGCATCTCCTATTATTCCATGAACCAGTGGCAGGCGGGGCCATCGAAGCCGAAGCACCTCGCGGCGCTGTGCATCTGGGAGGGCTCGTCGGACTACTACCGCGAGCTCAGCCGCCACGGCGGCATTCTGAGCGACTTCTTCTCAAGCTGGTATCCGCGCCAGGTGACCGCCGTGCAACACGGCATCGGCACCCGCGGCGCCAAAAGCGTGGTCACCGGCGAGCCGGTGGCGGGGCCGCTCAACCTCACCGATGACGAGTTAAAGAAGAATCGCGCCGACTGCGATGGCGACGCGCTGCGCCACCGCACCATCGACGGCTATTACAAGGCGCGGTTGCCGAAATTCGACGACATCGACACGCCGATCTTCTCCGCCGCCAACTGGGGCGGCATGGGCCTGCACACGCGCGGCAACTTCGAGGGTTTCCTGCGCGCGGGATCGAAGCAGAAATGGCTGGAGGTGCATGGCGACACGCACTTCACCTTGTTCTACGCCAAGTACGGCCAGGACCTGCAGCGCCGGTTCTTTGACCGCTTCCTCAAGGGGATCGACAACGGCTGGGACAAGCGCCCCAAGGTGCTGCTGCAGATCCGCCATCCGGGCGAGAAATTCGTCGAGCGCGCCGAGAACGAATGGCCGCTGGCGCGCACGCAATGGACCAAGCTTTATCTGCATTCGGACCGGGAGCTGGACCCGGCGCCGCCCGAAGATCCGGCGATGCTGACCTATGCGACGTCGAGCGACGGCGTGACGTTCTCGACCGAACCGATGGCCGAGGACCTGGAGATCACCGGGCCGGTTGCCGCAAAACTGTTCGTATCGTCGGATACGACCGACGCCGACCTGTTCCTGGTGCTGCGGGTATTCGATCCGCACGGCAAGGAGGTGACGTTCATCGGCTCAAACGACCCGCGCGTGCCGGTGGGGCTCGGCTGGCTCCGCGCCTCGCACCGCAAGCTCGACCCAAAGGAAACCAAGCCCTACCGGCCCTACCACACCCACGATGAGGAACAGCCGTTGAAGCCCGGCGAGCCGGTCGAGCTCGACATCGAAATCTGGCCGACCTCGATCGTGGTGCCGAAGGGCTATCGCCTAGCGCTCTCCGTGCGCGGCAAGGATTACGAGGTCGACGGCACCGACGCGGCGCTGCCGCACGCGCCCTATCCGATGAAGGGCGTCGGGCCCTTCACCCACACCCATCCGCAGGACCGGCCGCCATCGATTTTCGGCGGCAAGAACACGCTGCACTTCGGCGGGGAATTCGCGCCCTATGTACTGCTGCCGATCATCCCGAAATCCAAATGATGCAAGGCGCGTTAAATGACGCAGACGTGCCGCGAACGCGGCGGAACTCCCTCTCCCCGCCGGGCGGGGAGAGGGTTGGGGTGAGGGGGTCTATCGAGATGTTCAAGCGTGTCGCCAGTCCCCCTCACCCGCCCGCCTCGCTACGCTCGGCGGGCGACCTCTCCCCGCAAGCGGGGAGAGGTGAAGGAGAGGCTGCCGCATGACCGTCCGCGCCGCCATCATCGGGTTGGGGCGCTGGGGCCGCTCGCTGGTCAACGCGGTGCACGGCAAGACCGACGCGATCCAATTCGTCGCGGCCCATACGCGGACGCGTGCCAGCGCCGAGGATTATTGTCGCGAAAAAGACATCCCGCTGCTCGACCGCTACGAGGATGCGCTGGCGAGCCCCGACATCGACGCGGTGGTGCTGGCGACGCCGCACAGCCAGCACGCCGAACAGGTGATGGCGGCGGCCGTCGCCGGCAAGCACATCCATGTCGAGAAGCCGCTGACGCTCGACCGGCCGAGCGCGGAGGCCGCGGTCGCCGCGGCGAAGCGAGCCGGGATCGTGCTGGCGGTCGGCTTCAACCGGCGGTTCCATCCGTCGGTGGTGGAGATCCGAAAGCGCATCGCCGACGGGCGGGTCGGCCAGGTGATGTCGATGGTCGGCGCGCACACCACCTCGACCGGCCAGTTCATCCCGGCTGACAACTGGCGCGCGCAACCGGACGAGGCGCCGGGCGGCGCGATCACCGCGGTCGGCGTACATTCGATCGACCACATGATCGAGTTCGCAGGGCCGGTGCGCGACGTGCTCTGCACCACCGGCCGCTACATTCCGGGCCCCTTAGACGACACCAGCAATATCATGCTGCGCTTCAAGAGCGGCGCGACCGGCCTCTTGTTCTGCTCGGTCGCGACCGCCACGACCTTGAGCTTCACCGTGTTCGGGACCAAGGGGCTCGCGGAATTCTCCAAGCCGAACCTCGCGCGGTTCCGCTATGTGCCCATTTCGACCGTGGCGCCAACCGGGCCGGTCACCGCGCCGCCGGACGAAATCATCGAAAGCCCGGCGTTCGACACGCTCAACGCCGAGCTGGTGGAATTCGGGCGGTGCATCGAAGGCAAGAGGCCCTACCCCGTCGCCATCGACCAGGTGCTGCACGGCATGGCTGTGTTCGACGCCGTGGTACGATCGGGCAAGAGCGGCAAGATAGAAACTGTCGATTGAGGAAGCGTCATGGAAAAACTGATCATCACGGTCGCCGCCGACTCGCGCACCTCCTATCCGCACAACAATCTCTGCCCGCCGCAGGAGGATATCGCAGCCTGCGCGCAGCAATACGTCGACGCCGCGAAGGCTGGCGCATCCATCTCGCACATCCACGGACGGCGTACGCTCGAAGAGACGATCCAGTCCGACGGCCGGATGGTGTCGCGCATCCACCACGCGGACTGGAAAAAGCTGCACCACATGATCACTGAGAAGGTCGATACGATCATGCAGTACGGCGTGGCGTCGGCGCGCATCGAGGAGAAGATCGAGCTAATGAAGCTCGGCCCCGACATGATGGCGGTCGCCTTCAACGCCCACGACGAATATTTCCAGCCGGTGCCGAGCCTTCCGCCCAAGAGAATGATGGCGATCCATCCGGTCGAGGAACTGATCGCCTATGCCAAGGCCGCCGAGGAGCACAAGGTCAAGCTCGAGTGCGAATGCTTCCAGACCGGCGCGTTCTGGCATCTCGATTTCGTGCGCAAGGCCGGCTACCTAAGGAAGCAAGCCTACGTGACGCTGTTCATCGGCTGGCCGGGCGGCACCTGGATGCCGCCGACAGAGCGCGCGCTGCAGTTCTTCGTCGACAACCTGCCGCCGGACGTCATCTGGAACGTCAGCGTGATGAACCCGGAGAAGCAGTGGTCGATCCTGGCGCTCGCGGTCGCGCTGGGCGGCCACGTTCGCGTCGGCTACGAGGACAATCCGTTCATCGCGCCCGGCGAGTTCGCCAAGAACAACGCCGTGCTGGTGGACCGCATGGTCGGCATCGCCCAGCGGCTCGGCCGCGAGGTGGCGACGCCGGACGAGGCGCGGAAGATTTTGGGATTGCAAAGGTCGCAGTGATGCATTTCAGCAATGCCTCGCCACGTCATGGCCGGGCTTGTCCCGGCCATCCACGTCTTGCTTAGTATCAAAGAAAGGCGTGGATGCCTGGCACAAGGCCGGGCATGACGCCGAGTGCGAGGCGATCGCGGTGGAAAAGCGCAAGCTCGGCCAATCCAACCTCGAAGTGTCCGCGGTCGGGCTCGGCTGCAACAATTTCGGCGGCCGGACCGATTTCGCGGGAACCAAGGCCGTGGTGCATCGCGCGCTCGACCTCGGGGTGACGCTGTTCGACACCGCGGACGTCTATGGCGAGAAGGGCAAATCGGAGGAGTTTCTCGGCGAAATTCTCAGGGAGCGGCGCAAGGACATCGTGCTGGCCACAAAATTCGGCATGCCGATGAGCAGCGATGCCCGGCCGCGCGACGCCTCGCGGGCCTATATCATGAAGGCGGTGGAGGCGAGCCTGAAGCGCCTGCGCACCGACTGGATCGATCTCTATCAGGTGCACAGGCCCGACCCGAAGACGCCGATCGAGGAGACCATGCGCGCGCTCGACAATCTGGTGAAGCAGGGCAAGGTACGCGCGATTGGCTGCTCGAACTATTCGGCCACCGAGTTGGAAAACGCACAGGACGCGGCGGCGCGGGAAAAAGTGACGGCCTTGGTGACCTGCCAGGACGAATACAGCCTGCTCGAGCGCGACATCGAACGCGGGCTTATCCCGGCGATGCAGACGCGAGGATTGAGCCTCCTGCCGTTCTTTCCGCTGGCGAGCGGATTGCTCACCGGAAAATACCGGAAGAACGCCGAAGCGCCCAAGGGCGCGCGGCTCGCCACCAGCACACACCATGCCTCCGACTTCATCAACGAACGCAACTGGTCGCTGGTGGACAAGCTCAACGCGGTCGCCACCCGCACCGGCCATTCCATGCTAGAGCTCGCCCTCGGCTGGCTGCTGGCCAAGCCCGCGATCGGCAGCGTGATCGCGGGGGCAACCCGGCCCGAGCAGATCGAGCAGAATGTCGCGGCGGCAGCGCGGCGGCCGTCGCCCGCCGTCATCGCCGAGATCGACGCAATCACGAAATGAAAAAGCAGCGCGCACTCATCATCGGCGGTTCGGTCGGCGGGCTGTTCGCCGCAAACATGCTGCGCAGCATCGGCTGGGACGCGACCGTGTTCGAGCGCAACCCCGAGGAGCTGTCCGGCCGCGGCGCCGGCATCAGCACGCATCCGCAGTTGCACGACGTCACTAGGCGGATCGGCATCCCGTTCGACGACTCGATGGGAATTCCTATCGATAAGGTGATCTTCCTCGACCACGACGGCCGTTGCTATGACGAGCGGCCGACCGGCCGGCTGATGAGTTCCTGGGGCCGGGTGTTCCGCTCGCTGCGCGACCCGATCCCGGACGAGAGCTACCGCCTGGCCAAGTCTCTCACCGGCGTCGAGCAGGACGCAGGCGGCGTCACGGCGATTTTTTCGGACTGCACGCGCGAGCGCGGCGACCTTCTCATCGGCGCCGACGGCGGACGCTCCACGGTGCGCGAGCTGTTTCTGCCAGGCCGGAAGCCGGAATACGCCGGCTATGTCGCCTGGCGCGCCATGCTGGACGAGCGCGACGTGCCGCCGGCCATCCACGCCGAGCTGTTCGCCAACTACACCTATTGCCTGCCACCGGGCGAGCTGTTCCTCGCCTATCCGGTGCCCGGCCGAAACAACGAGACGCAGGCGGGCCAGCGCGCCTACAACATCGTCTGGTACCGGCCGACGACGCCGGAAAAACTCGCCGACCTCTGCACCGACGAGAGCGGCAAGTGCCACGGCACGTCGATCGTGCCGACCCTGTTGCGTCCCGACGTCATCGCCTGGAGCAAGGCGCAGGCCCTCACGCTGGTGGCGCCTCAGGTCGCGGAGATTTTCGAGCGCGACCCGCGGCCGTTCTTCCAGGCGATCTTCGATTTCATCTCGCCGCAGACCGTATTCGGCCGCGTGGCGCTCCTGGGCGACGCTGCATTTCTGGCGCGACCGCATCCCGGCGCCGGCACCACCAAATGCGCGATGGACGCCGAGCACCTCGCCGATTCCATCGCGGCGCTCGGCATCGAGGCGGGCTTGGAAAAATATCAGCGCGAGCAGGGCGCGTTCGGCGCAGGCCTCGTGCGGCAGGGCCAAATCGACGGCTCCTACATCACCGACCAGCTCAAGCCGCGCGAGCAGCGCCGCAACAAGGATTTGAGCTGGGCTGTGAACGACCTGATGCGCGATCACGACGGGCGCAGCCCGCAGGTGCAGCGGATCCTGAACGAGAGCCGGCGGGCTTAAAGCAATGACTGGCGGTAAACTCTCTTCCCTCTCCCCTTGAGGGAGAGGGTGGCGAGCGCGGAGCGATAGCGAGCGCGAGCCGGGTGAGGGGTCAGCGCATCGCGATACTCCGACCCCTCACCCGCCCTCGCTCGGCTTCGCCTCCGCCATAGCCTGGCGCTTCGCGCCGGGCGTCGAACGTAAAGTACGCGAATGCCAATTGGCATTCACTTAATCGGCGGCTGCGGCAGGGCGCTCACATCGTACACATCCTTCGCCGCGACCTTGCCGCCGGCGATGAGGTCCACGCTCGACGCCAAACCTTGGCGTCGATGGTGCCGAGCCCCCTGGCGCGCGTGTCCGGCTCGCCACCAGCGAATTGACGATGGCTACCTCCTGCAGCAGCACGTCGGGATCGAGACCCTTGACGTGCTTGCCGACGATATCAGCAGCCTCCTTCGGATTGGCGATGGCGTCCTTCCAGCCCTGCAGCGATGCCTTGACGAAGGCCTTCACCTTGGCAGGCTCCGCCTTGAGATAGTCTTCACGCACCAGGATGCCGTTGGAGTAGAGCGACAGACCGGCGTTGGCGAGCAGGAAAATCTACGCGTCATGGGCGCCGACCGCCTTCAGGACGCCGGCATCGACATCGCGAAGGTCTCAATCGCCGGAGTTTTCTTCTCCGCCAGCATGGCGACGCTCGCTGCCGGATCGACGTTGTTGAATTTCACGGCGTTGGCCTTGAGCCCCTTCGACGTCATGAAGGCTTCGATCACCTTCCGTCCCGGCGAGCCGGCGCCGCTGGCGATCTCGAGGCCTTCAAGCTGCTCCGGCTTGGTGACGTTGGCGCCGGAGCGCAGCAAGAAGATCGCGTGCGGCGACTTCTGGTAGATCACGTCGACAATCCTGGCGGTGGCGACGCCGCCGGCGCGCGCGGCAGTAAGCCCCGCGACGTCCGAGAAGGCGAACTGCACCGCCTTCGGTTCGACGCTCTGGATCGCCTGCCCGGCGCCCGCACTCGGCGCGATGGCGACGTCGAGCCCAGCCGCCTTGTAGTAGCCCTTCTCCAGCGCAACGTACCGGGCGGCGTGCTGGCCGAGCGCGCGGGAGTCGAGCGCAAAGGTCACCGGCGCCGTCTGCGCACCGGCCTCCGCAGCGAGACAGAGCCCGGCCCCGAGCAGCGCGGCGGACCTGAGCGACGAACCGATCCGCATTATCAACCTCTCCCTCGAAAATCCAGATGAATCCTAGCGTTCGGGCATCTTGTCCCAGCAAGTCCCATGCCGAAAGCGAGCGCCGCAGCCGATGGACAACTTCTCTCCGAGCGGGGACAATTGTGGCAAAGCCGACAAGCAACGCCGCTGGGGGGAACGCCATGAGCTACCGCGAAGTCAGCGAAATCCGCGACGGCATGCGGATCGACTGGGACATGCCGATCGCGATGGACGATGCCATCATCGTCCGCTGCGACATCTACCGGCCGGTCAAGGCCGGAAGATATCCGGTCATCATGACCTACGGCCCCTACGGCAAGTGGCTGCACTTCGACGATCTGTATTCGGAGCAGTGGCAACGGATGTGCGAGATCCGTCCCGACGTGCCGACCGGCTCCACCAACAAGTACCAGTGCTGGGAGGTGGTCGATCCGGAGAAATGGGTGCCGGACGGCTATGTCGTCATCCGCGTCGACAGCCGCGGCGCGGGCCGCTCGCCCGGCACGATCGATATCTGGTCGCTGCGTGAGGCGCAGGACTTGGCACAGTGCGTCGAATGGGCCGGCGTGCAGCCGTGGTCGAACGGCAAGGTCGGACTGAACGGCATCTC
Source organism: Xanthobacteraceae bacterium (assembly GCA_009694215.1). GTDB lineage: Bacteria > Pseudomonadota > Alphaproteobacteria > Rhizobiales > Xanthobacteraceae > Z2-YC6860. The sequence goes on along the minus strand of SHVN01000031.1, from coordinate 9,603 downwards.
CTATTACGCCGAGAACCAGTGGCAGGCGGCGGCGCTGCAGCCAAAACATCTCGCCGCGATCTGTCTCTGGGAGGGCGCCGCCGATTTCTACCGCGACATGGCGCACCACGGCGGCATCTTCTGCAACGGCTTTACCAAGGGCTGGTCGGAGAACCAGGTCTATACGCTGCAGCACGGTCGCGGCACGCGCGGGTTCCGCAGCCGCATGACCGGCGACTGGGTGTCGGGGCCGCTGGAACTGACCGACGAAGAACTCGGCGCCAACCGCCGCAATTTTTATGAGGATTGCCTCGCCCGGAAACTCGACACAGACGAATACTGGCAGTCGCGCATGCCGGACTGGTCGAAGGTGAAGGTGCCGCTGTTCTCTGCCGCCAACTGGGGCGGGCAAGGGTTACACCCGCGCGGCAACTTCGAGGGGTTCGTGCGCGCAGCGTCGAAGCAGAAGTGGCTGGAGAGCCACGGCCTCGAACACTGGACGCATTTCTACACGGACTACGGCGTGGCGCTGCAGAAGAAATTCTTCGGCCATTTCCTCAAAGGCGAGAAGACCGGATGGGACCGGCAGCCCAAGGTGCTGCTGCAGGTGCGCCATATCGACAAGTTCGTCGAGCGGCACGAGAAGGAATGGCCGCTCAAGCGGATAAAATGGACGAAGTTTTTCCTCGATCCGGCGGATTTTTCGCTGTCGACCAAACGACAGGCGAAGAAATCATCCGTCACCTACAAGGGGCTGGGCGACGGCGTGACGTTCATGACCGAGCCCTTGAAGAAGGACACCGAGATCACCGGACCGATCGCGGCCAAAATCTTCGTGTCATCGGCGACCGAAGACGCCGACCTGTTCCTGGTGGTGCGCGCGTTCTCGCCGGACATGAAGGAGCTCGTATTCCAGGGCGCGCTCGACCCGCATACGCCGCTGGCGCAGGGCTGGCTGCGCGCGTCGCACCGCAAGCTCGACAAGAAGCTCACCCTACCCTACCGACCGTACCACACTCATGACGAGGAGCAGAAGCTGAAGAAGGGCGAGGTGGTGGAGTGCGACGTCGAGGTCTGGCCGACCTGCATCGTGGTGCCGGCGGGCTATCGGCTGGCGCTGTCGGTGCGCGGCAGGGACTATGTCTATCCGGGCGGCGCGGGCGGCGGATTGAAGACGCTGGGCACCTTCACAGGAGTGGGCCCGTTCAGGCACGACGATCCGCGCGACCGGCCCGCGGCGGTGTTCGGCAGCGACGTGACGCTGCACGCGGGGCCCGGGCGAAATGCGTATGTGATGCTGCCGGTTATTCCGGGGAATTGAGTAGACCGAGACTAACAGGCCCAATTGTCGCTACGGTTCTGGATAGGGTCGTATTCAATCGGCAACGTCGTGATGGAAGACGACTTTGTCGAAAGCCTGCAACTCGGTGGTAGACACAAATTCGGGGGTATTGTCACGTTAACGGGATTTGCTTCCAAACTCGCCAAATTCGTTCCATGGCGCTGTAGCATTTCAATCACTTAGCGGGCTCCGTCTAAACTCGAAACCGCCTTTACTGCGCTAACGTGACAATGCCTGCATGCATCATCGGGAGCGTAGTCCCAATTTCCGACATTTCTGCTCATTTTTTTACTCCGCCGCAGCGCGCTTGCTCTTAGCGGGCACATCGTAGCCGGCCATCAGCTTATCGACGAGACCGTTGAACTCACTCCAGTCGGTCTCGCGATAGGAGTGATTGCGAATGATGAACGACGCGCCGGCGTAGAATTTCTCGTATTGCAGATGGCGGCCGGCGAACTCGGAGCCGGTCATGTCCCAGGCCAATTTGAACAGCTTCATGCGGGTCAGCGAATCCGCCTGCGGCGTCTGCCAGAAGGTGTCGAACTGTTTGGCCAGTTCGGAATCGTCGAGCACGGAGATATCGGCCGGCATCTGGAACACGCTGCCGCCGCAAAGCGTGCGAAGCTCGTCGATGAAGCGGCTGTAGTTCTGCGTGCACCATTCTAGGCCCGCATACATGAAACGGCGGTTGAAGCAGACGTAGCCTTCGGGCCAGCTTTCGAAGGCGTTGATCTGGCCGTTCACGAGCCCGCCGATGGTCGCCTCGATCGCGGCCATCTCGCCGAGTTTTTCCCGCACCGCCGGCACTTGATCGGCGCCGGTTGCGTTGGCTATCCGGCTGCACAGGCCGAGCAGCAGGCGCATCTTCGACCAGTAACGAACGTTGGACTGGTGGTTGCCGAAGCAGTGGCTCGCGGTCTTGATGTAGATGTCGCGGGACAAGAGCGCGTCGTCGTGCACAAACACCTTCTCCCACGGCACCTTCACGCTGTCGCACATCAGCATGCTGTCGCTTTCGTCGTAGCGCCAGGCCAAGGGCGAATCGAACTCGGAGGTGAGGCCCGCCGCGGTGGGCTTGCGCGACCACAGCGACAGGCCGGCGGCGTTGCACGGGATGGCGCAGGTGATCGCCTCCTTCTTCTGATCCTGCGCGAGCGGAATGACGTTGCCGATCCAGATCTCGTTGGCGTAGAGCGCGCCGGTCGCCAGCATCTTCATGCCGGAGATGACCACGCCGTCGTCGTCCTCGCGCACGACCCGGAGCGACGGCACCGGAATGGCCTTCTTCTGATAGAACTCCGGATTGCGCGCCGCCTGCGGCGACACCACCGCATAGACGACATAGGTGTCGTTGTCGCGGATTTGGCGGTAGTATTTTTGGACATTGTCGGCGAAGGCGTGCGGCTTAGGTAGCGCATCGGGCTTCATCGCCATGCCGGTGACGAAGGACGCGACGTGGTCGGGCGAGCGGCCGAACATGCCGTAGGTAAAATTGGCGATGCGGCGGTGGCCGTCGGAACGCTTCTGCAGGTCCTCGCGGGTTTTCGGCCGCAGAAAGTAGAAGGAATGGCGGCCGCCGTCCTCCTCGTAGGTCATGATATCGCGGAGGGCCGGATCGGCCTTCATGTCGAAGATGGCGGCGACGGTCTTCGCCGCCTCGCGGAACGCCGGATGGCGGGTTACGTCATCGACGCGCTCGCCGCCGACATAGACCACGCGGCCGTCGCGCAGCGATTCCAGATGCTCCTTGCCGGTGCGCAGCATGGTTACTCCGCAGCGGCGCGCTTGGCCGCGTTCGGCACGTCGTAGCTTGCCATCAGATTATCCACGAGCCCGTTGAACTCCGCCCAGTCGGTCTCGCGGAAGCTGTGGCCGCGGACGATGAACGCGGCGCCGGCATAGAACTTCTCGTATTGCAGGTGACGGCCGGCGAACTCCGAGCCGGTCATGTCCCAGGCGAGCTTGAACAGCTTCATGCGGGTCAGCGAATCCGCCTGCGGCGTCTGCCAGTAGGTCTCAAACTGCGGGGCGAGTTCCGGGTTGTCCAGCACCGAGATATCCGCCGGCATCTGGAACACGCCGCCGCCGCAGAGCGTGCGCAATTCGTCGATGAAGCGGCTGTAGTTCTGCGTGCACCATTCAAGGCCCGCGTACATGAAGCGGCGGTTGAAGCAGACGTAACCCTCGGGCCAGTTTTCGAAGGCGTTTATCTGGCCGTGAATCAGGCCGTGAATCGTGGCCTCGATCGCCGCCATCTCGCCAAGCTTTTCCCGCACCGCGGGCACCTGATCGGCGCTGGTAGCATTGGCGATCCGGCTGCACATACCGAGCAACAGCCGCATCTTCGACCAGAAGCGAACGCACGACTGGAAATTGCCGAAACAATGCGCCGCCGATTTGATGTAGATGTCGCGCGACAACAGCGCGTCGTCGTGCACGAACACCCTCTCCCACGGCACCTTGACGTTCTCGCACATCAGCATGCTGTCGCTTTCGTCGTAGCGCCAGGCAAGCGGCGAATCGAACTCGGAGGTGAGGCCCACCGCTGCGGGCTTGCGCGACCACAGCGCCAGGCCCGGAGCGTTGCAGGGGATCGCGCAGGTGATCGATTCCTTCTTCTGGTCTGGGGCGAGCGGAATGACGTTCCCGATCCAGATCTCGTTGGCGTAGAGCGCGGCGGTCGCCAGCATCTTCATGCCGGAGAGGACGACGCCGTCGTCGTCCTCGCGAATGACGCGAAGCGTCGGCACCGCGATGTTCTTGCGATGGTAGAACTCCGGATTGCGCGCGGCCTGCGGCGGCACCACCGCGTGGGAGACATAGGTGTCGTTGTCGCGGATGTGGCGGTAATACTTCGCGAGGTTGTCGCCGTGGCCATGCGGCTCAGGCAGCGCGCCGGGGTTCATCGCCATGCCGGTGACATAGGACGCCATGTGATCGGGCGAGCGGCCGAACATCCCGTAGGTGAAATCGGCGATCCGGCGATGGGCCTCCATCCGCCGCTGCAGGTCGTCGCGGGACTTCGGGCGGAGGAAATAGATTGAATGGCGGCCGCCGTCCTCCTCGTAGGTCATCACGTCGCGCAGGGCCGGATCGGCCTTCATGTCGAAGAGGGCGGCGACGGTCTTCGCCGCCTCGCGGAACGCCGGATGGCGGGTGACGTCATGGATGCGTTCGCCGCCGATATAGACCACACGGCCGTCGCGCAGCGATTCCAGATGCTCTTTTCCCGTGCGCAGCATAAAAATTGACCCCGTTGGTATTCCGGCGTGCAAAACCCTATCATGCAAAGACCCGCAAGCTGAGCATACCGCCCATGACCGACTCCCTCGGATTCCGCAAGAAGTTCGCCGTGATCGCGCCCTCGACCAACACCTCTGTGCAGCCGGAGTTCGACGCGATGGCGCCGCGCGGCGTCACCAATCACTTCGGGCGCATCTCGATCCCGAACGACCCGATCCGCAACGACGACGACTTCAACAAGCTGATGGAAAACATCCGCACGACCATGATGGAGACGGTCGACCGCGTGATGACCTGCGAGCCGGACTACCTGGTGATGGGGATGTCGTCGGAGACCTTCTGGGACGGCCTCGAAGGCAGCAGGCTCCTGCAGCAGCGGGTCGAGCAGCGCGCGGGCGTCAAGGTCTGCATGGGCTCAGACGCCTCGCAGGAGGCGCTGAAGCGCTATGGCGCCAAACGCCTCGGAATCATCACGCCCTACATGCCGGTCGGCGACGGTCAGGTGCGGAAGTTCTTCGAGGACTGCGGCTTCGAAATCGTGAAGCTGAAGGGGCTCAAGTGCAAAAGCCCGGTGCTGATCGCGCATGTGTCGGAGCGCGAATTGCGCGACGCCATCGTCGAGGTGAACGGGCCCGACGTCGATGCAATCGTCCAGGTCGGAACCAACCTGGCGATGGCGCGGCTCGCCGGCATCGCCGAGTTCTGGCTCGACAAGCCGGTGCTAGCGATCAACACCTGTATCTACTGGTGGGCGCTGCGCCAGAACGGCATCGACGACCGCATCGACGGCTTCGGATCGCTGCTGCTGGAACACTGAGCCGGTGTGTCCACAGGCAACTGAGATGATATATTGCATCGCACAATTTTTCTTGCTGCGACGCATCATTTAGGGCAAGGTGGTGCAGGGCCTGAGCCGCGAGAGGCTAAGATTCATGAGTAAGAACAACGATATCTGGAAGACCAAGTACGGTCCTCGCCGGGTCCGGCAGGAGGCCCCGACGCTCGACGAGGCGATCATCGCCGCGCGCGGCCTGTCCGACGAACTTGACGAACAGGCCGGAATCGCGGCCTCGCTGATGGGGCTGCCGATCGATCAGGTCCGTGCCGCGCTGCTCAAATCGGCTCCGCCGCGCAGGGACATGCAAAAATCGGTCATGTTCACGGGCCCGGCCTCGGCGCCTCGCACCTTCGTGGTCGAGCGCAAGCCCTCCCGCCGCGCGAGCGCGGCAGCGATCTCCGGCGCAGGAGTCACTTCGGCACGTAGTAGTGCGTCTCCAGCAGTAGGCAGCCGTTCTTGGACGTGAACGGCCCGTGATAGACGCCCGGCGGTCGCACGCAATAAGTCGGCCCGGTGAAGGACTCGCCGCCCTTGCCCTGCGCGTCGCTGCCGCAAACCAGGTCGCCGGAGACCAGGAACACCTCTTCCCAGTATTCGTGCACGAACGGCACGGTGGAGAACGCGCCCGGCTCGATCTTCAGGATGCGGGTACGGTTGCCACCCTTGTTCTTCTCGTCGAGGGAGCCCGCCAGGATTTTTTCGGAGAAACCCCACGGATAGCCGGCGACCGTGTGGAAGCCCTCCTTCATGTCGACCCCGTAGAATTCCTTGTGGCCCTTGTCGTAGCCCATGACGATCTCTCTGCGGCAACTGGATGTTTCGGCCGTAGACTACCAGTGAACGACGGTAAGTGAAAGTAAACGACGCACCGCCCCCTCCACGTCATTGCCGGGCTTGCCCCGGCAATCCGTTCCCCATCATGGTGAATGAAGCCTTAAAATCGATGCTTATGCCTTGAAAATACTGAAACAAATCTGGATTGCGCCCGCAGCATCCCGGATGCACGGACGGCATGGGCGCCATCGGGACAAGTGAATTGCGCCGCCGCCGTGACCTCGGCCATGGTAAAATTTCAAACCAAGGCGGGCGCGTTCGGCGGCCGGCCTTTTCTGACGTTTCTCGGAACCGTATCGGGAGTGCTCCATCGTGCTGACGGCAGCGGCTCCCCGCGACACGATCGAACGCTGGGCCGCGGCGCCCCTCCCCGAGCTCATGGCGGAAGCCGCGCGGCTGCGCGACCGGGGCCACGGCAACGTCGTCTCCTATTCGTGCAAGGTGTTCATCCCGCTGACGCGGCTCTGCCGCGACACCTGCCGCTATTGCACCTTCGTGCGCGGCCCGCGCTTCGTCGCATCCGCCTATCTCTCACCGGACGAGGTGCTGGCCATCGCGCGCGCCGGCGCTTCCGCCGGCTGCCGGGAGGCGCTGTTCACGCTGGGCGACAAGCCGGAATTGAAATACGAGGTGGCGCGGCGGGCGCTGGCGGAACTCGGCTACCGGACCACGGTCGAATATCTCGCCGCCATGTGCGCGCTGGTGCTGCGCGAAACAGGCCTCCTGCCCCACATCAATCCCGGCGTCATGAGCGAGGCCGACATTGCGACGCTCCGCCGCGTGTCGGTGTCGCAGGGCATGATGCTGGAAAACGTATCGCCGCGGCTCAGCCTGCGCGGCGGCCCGCATCACGGCTCGCCCGACAAGGAACCGGCCGCGCGGCTCGCCACGATCGAAGCGGCGGGGAAGCTCCAGGTGCCATTCACTACCGGCATCCTGATCGGCATCGGCGAGACGCGCGCCGAGCGGATCGATTCACTGCGGGCCATTGACGAATTGCATCGCCGATACGGCCATATCCAGGAAATCATCATCCAGAATTTCCGCGCCAAGGACGACACCGGCATGGCGAATGCGCCGGAGCCGGACACGGACGAAATGCTCTGGACCGTCTCGATGGCGCGGGTCGTGTTCGGGCCCGGCATGAACGTCCAGGCGCCGCCCAATCTCAGCCCCGGCCTCATGGCCGATCTGATCGCGGCCGGCATCAACGACTGGGGCGGGGTCTCGCCGGTGACACCCGATCACGTCAATCCCGAGGCGCCGTGGCCCGCGATCGAACGCCTGCGCATGGAGACGACGGCGGCGGGCAAATGCCTGACCGAGCGGCTGGCGATCTATCCGGACCATGCGCGCGAGCCCGCGCGTTGGCTCGATCCGATGTTGCAGACGGCGGTGCTGCGCACCTCCGACGCGGATGGATTCGCGCGCGACGAGGAATGGGCGCCGGGCCGGAAGCGGGCGGCTCAATTCTTTGCCGCCGCGCCGGCCATCGCATCGTCGGCGCTGGACCGGATTGTTCAAAGCGCCTGCCAGGGCCTCCGGCTCAGCGAGGGCGACATCGTCGCGCTGTTTCAGGCACGCGGAGCCGAGTTCGACGCCGTCTGCGCCGCGGCCGACGCGCTGCGCAAAACTGTCAGCGGCGACACCATCGGCTACGTCGTCAACCGCAACATCAACTACACCAACGTCTGCAATTACGGCTGCCGGTTCTGCGCCTTCTCCAAGGGCAAGCTCGGCGACACGCTGCGCGGCCCGGCCTACGACCTCGACGGCGAGGAGATCGAACGGCGCGTGCGCGAGGCCTGGACCCGCGGCGGGACGGAAGTCTGCATGCAGGGTGGTATCCATCCCCGCTACACCGGCGAGACCTATCTTTCGATCCTCGACGCCGCCAAGCACGCCGTGAGCGATATCCACGTCCACGCTTTCTCGCCGCTCGAAGTCCATCACGGCGCGACGAGTCTCGGCCTGCATATTGGCGACTACCTCGACCGGATGCGCGGCGCGGGGCTCGGCAGCCTGCCGGGGACCGCGGCCGAAATCCTCGACGACGAGGTGCGCGCCGTGCTGTGCCCGGACAAGCTTCCGACCGAGCAATGGCTCGCCATCGTCGAGGCGGCGCACGAGCGCGGCCTGCCGACCACCGCGACCATCATGTTCGGCCATGTCGACCGGCCGCATCATTGGGCGCGGCACCTTCTCCATATCCGCGATCTGCAGGTGCGCACCGGCGGCTTCACCGAATTCGTGCCGCTACCGTTCGTGCACATGGAGGCACCGCTCTATCTCAAGGGCCGCGCGCGCAAGGGCCCGACGTTCCGTGAGACGGTGCTGATGCATGCGGTGTCGCGGCTCGTTCTCCACCCGCTCATTCCGAACATCCAGGTGTCCTGGGTAAAGCTTGGGCCGGAGGGCGCCGCCGCCTGCCTCGGCGCGGGCGCCAACGATCTCGGCGGCACCTTGATGAACGAGAGCATCTCACGGGCAGCGGGCACCGAGCACGGCCAGGAGTTCGGGCCGGAGCAGATGGACGCGCTGATCGCTTCGCTCGGCCGTAAACCCCGCCAGCGCACGACACTTTACGGCGACGCGCCGGCCGGCCGCCGCGCGGCGTCGTACCGGGCGCCGGAGCTTGCGCCGCTCGTTTACCCGCGCGCCGCCCGGCCGCACGTGCTCGCGGCGGGCTAAGCGCCATGCACCCGGAACCGAAATCGAAGATCGCCGTGCTCGGCGGCACCGGCAAGGAGGGCTCGGGCCTAGCGCTGCGCTGGGCCCATGCCGGCCACCATGTCGTAATCGGCTCGCGGGCGCCCGAGCGCGCGCAGGCCGCCGCCGCCGCGATCAACGCGCGTGTCGGCGCGGAGCGGGCCGAAGGCTCAGGCAATCTCGCCGCGGCGCGAAGCGGCGATATCGTCGTGCTGACGGTGCCCTATGCCGCGCAGCTTCCGACGCTCGACGAGATCAAGGTCGCGCTCGCCGGAAAAATCCTGGTCGACGTCACGGTGCCGCTCATTCCGCCGCAGGTCGGCCGCGTGCAACTGCCCGACGGTGGCTCCGCCGTGGTCAAGGCGCAGGCCATGCTGGGGCCGGGCGTGCGCGTCGTCTCGGCGTTCCAGAACGTCTCCGCCGAATTGCTGAGCGAGATCGGCCACGCCATCGACTGCGACGTGCTGGTGTGCGGCGACGACCGCGATGCGCGCGCGCAGGTCATCGCACTGGCGCGGAACGCCGGCATGCGCGCCTTCCATGCGGGACCCCTGGCGAATTCCGTGGTGGCGGAAGCGCTGACCTCCGTGCTGATCACTCTCAACCGGCAATACAAGGTGAAGCATTCCGGCATCGCCATTACCGGCCTTCCGGCGGA
>SHVN01000197.1 GCA_009694215.1 Xanthobacteraceae bacterium | reverse complement strand
CTGAGCGGGTGCAGCGGCTGGCTCTCGTAGACACCCAGGCGACGCCCGATACGCACGAGGCAACAACGCGGCGGCACGGCTTCATCGAACAGACCCGGATCGGCCGTTTCGTGGGCGTGCAGCCCGCGATCATGCCGACGATCATCCACCCCTCGCGGCTCAAGGATACGAGCGTCACGCAGCCGATCCTCGACATGGCGCAGCAGGTCGGCGCCGAGGGCTTCGTGCGCGAAACCCACGCCACCATGGCGCGGCCCGACAGTCGGCCGATGCTGGGCTCGATCCGCGTGCCGACGCTGGTGATCGTCGGCCGCCAGGACCAGACGGCGCCGCTTGCCCGCGCCGAGGAAATGGCCACGACCATTCCCAATGCGCGCCTGGTGGTGATCGAGGAATGCGGGCACATGAGCCCGCTGGAGAAGCCGGCCGAAGTGACGGCCGCCATGAGGAGATGGTTGAGCGAATGAACACCGTTTATGCGCGCGAGGATTACCTCGGCGCCGACGAATACATCGACATCGTCAAGAAGTCCGGCCTCAACCGGCCGATCGAAGATCGCGGCCGCGTCGAGCGCATGCTGGCCCACGCCAACCTGATCGTGACGGCGCGCCAGGACGGCAAGCTGGTGGGCTTTGCCCGCTCGCTCACCGATTTCTGCTTCTGCTGCTACCTCTCCGACCTCGCCGTCGACAAGGCCTGCCAGGGCCAGGGCGTCGGCAAGAAGCTGATCGAGGAAACCCGCGTGGCGGCCGGTGGCGACTCGACCACTACCCTGCTGCTGTCGGCGCCGACGGCGATGAGCTTCTATCAGGGCATCAAGATGCCGCACGCCGACAATTGTTTTCTATACCGGCGGCAGAAGTAGGCAGCGACGGAACCGGAAGCCTGACCACGCGTTGAGTTCTCACGGGGGAATCTAAGTTTTCGGAGGGTTCATGTCGCATACGCACGCCGTCGTCTGGCTCGATGCCAAGGAAGCGCACGTCTTTCAGTTCAACGCAGAAGACGTCGAGCGCAAGCGCATCAAGGCGCACATGCCCTCCCGCAAGATCCATCAGAAGGCGGGCATCGTCGGCTCCGGCCATACCCATGACGGCAAGGAATATTTCGACGCCATCATCGAGGCGCTGAGCGGCGCCACCGAATGGCTGGTCGCGGGCCCAGGCGCCGCCAAGAACGAATTCGTCGGCTATGTCGAAAAGCACGCGCCGCGACTCAAGAGCCAATTGATCGGCGTCGAACCGATGGATCACCCGACCGATGGCGAGCTGCTCGACCATGCCCGCCGCTTCTTCAAGGCCGCCGACAGGCTGCCACCCCGCGAAGCCTGATCGACCGGCATCCGCCGCCGCCGCAAAAGAAACGGCCGTCCCTCGCGGGACGGCCGACTCGTTTCCATCGCAGGAGAAGGGCTTACATACCCTTCATCATCTGGCCACGGATCTCACCGCCCTTGTTCGCCGCGGTGTGGACGTTGAAGTACCACTTGCCGCCCATGAGGTCGGCAGCCTGCGCGTCGGTCAGGGTCGCCTCGCCCTTGATCGGGCTCACAACGGAGCCGGTGACTCCGACGGCCACGCCGGCATTGGCGCCAGCCGCCGCGGGTCCATGGAAGTGGGCCGCGGCCGCCGCACCGCTCAGATCCTTGTACATGACGGTGTAGGTGAGCTTCTTGGTCGCCGTGTCGTAGGTGGCTTCCACCGTGCCGGTGGCCTTGCTGTCGACGGCCGGCACTTCGCTCTTGGCGTCGAGCGTGGCCTTGTATTTCTGCATTTCGGCAAATGCCGGCGCCGACGCAAGCAGTGCGGCCACGCCCAGGCTGGCAAGAGCCGAACGCAACAGAATGGTGTTCATTGGTCTTTCCTCCGAATGGTTCCGGCTCAGGGATCAGCCTCCACGACGGGCCGGTAGCGTCGGCGGCGCCCCATCATGGCACGGAGCATGTCAGGAAAATGGCCGGCCCCGGTCAAGCCGGCTTCACGATGCGGTGAGAACAGGCGCCCGTTATGGCCTGGATCAGGCCGGGCTCAGCAGCGGGCGTTGTCCAGCAGTTCGAGTGCATACGCCGTCGCCCTCTCGTGGTCGACGAGCAGGCCGGCGATCGGCCTGCCGTCGTGGAACCCGGCGCGCACCGCCTCGTTGGCCTGGACCAGGCGATTTGCGGCCGGCCTCTGCACCATCCGCGTCTACGAAAGACACGCCCAGGTCATGGGCGAGCAGGAACAAACGACCGACGTCTTCTTCATCCTGTCCGGCCAAGTCCGGGTCAACAGCTACACCGAGGCGGGGCGCGAGGTGATCTATTCCGAGATGTCGGCCGGCGACATGTTCGGCGAATTCGCCGCCGTCGACGGCCTGCCGCGCTCGGCCAGCGTCGTCGCCCTTTCCGACTGCCTGCTGGCGCGCATTCCGGCGGTAAAGTTCATCGAGCTGCTCAGGCGCCATGGCGAAATTTCCATCCACCTGATCGAGGTGCTGGTGAGGAAGATCCGAGTGATGTCGGAGCGCGTCTTCGAGATCAGCGCGCTGGCGGTGCGCGAGCGCGTGCGACGCGAGCTGCTGCGCCTGGCGGCCGACGGCACGGTGTTCCGCAAGGGCGTCGTGATCCGCCCAGCGCCGACACATTACGAGATCGCCGCCCGCATCGGCTCCCATCGCGAGGCGGTGACGCGCGAATTCAACCGCCTCGAGGCCGAGAAACTCGTCGAAGTGCGGCGGCGGCAGATCAAGATCATCGATATCGAGCGGCTGAAGCAGGAAAGGTAGCGGGCCGCTAGCCCGCCGCGACGTCGCCGACCACGCGCACCCGCACCCGCACGGAATTGCCCGGCAGGTACGCCAGCGGCATGTCCTCGCTCTCGATGGTCTGCAGGGTCTTGCGGTCGGCGCCGGCGGCGACCGCACGGTCGTTGGCGATGCCCTGGGCCGCCGAGATCGCCTCGACGCGGGTCATGTCGCGGAAGATCTGGTCGCATTCGCCCGAGACCTGGGCGATCGCCGCACCGACGGCATTGGCGCAATCGCCGTGCTCGACATGGATGACCTGGCTGACGCCCGGCATCTTTTCCGGCACCAGAAAGGCACCGCCACCGACGGCGATCAGCGGCACGTCGCCGGCCTCCGTCTTCATGCGGTCGATCGCCTCCTCGGCGAGTCGCGCGGCCTCGGTCAGGACCTTCCGGCAGGTCGCCGCGTCGAGATGCGCCACCCTGGACTTGTCGCCGAGATCGAGGATACCCATCGCCACCGCGACGTCGGTCGTGGTGAGCTGCTTGCCACCGAAGGCGATGCCGTCGCGCAGCAGGCGGTAGCCGACCGATACCGGGCCGACCTTCAAGGGATCGAGTTGCACGTGACTGCCGCCGCCGAGACCGATCGACAGAAGATCGGGCATGCGGAACAGCGTGCGCACGCCGCCCACCTTCACCACCGAATTGGCCTCACGCGGAAAGCCGTTCTTGAGCTGGCCGACGTCGGTCGTGGTGCCGCCGACATCGATCACCATGGCATCCTGCAGGCCCGAGAGATAGGCCGCCCCGCGCATCGAGTTGGTGGCGCCCGAGGCGAAGCTATAGACCGGCAGGCGGCGGGCTTGGGCGGCCTCGACGACGGTGCCGTCGTTCTGGGTGATGAACAACGGTGCGGCGATCCCTGAATCCTTGATGGCCTTGTCGAAGGCCGCGATGGTCTCGCGCGAGAGATCAGCCAGCGCCGCATTCAGCAGACCGGCATTCTCGCGCTCCAGCAGGCCGATGCGGCCGAGGTCGGACGAGCAGGTGATGGCGGCATCGGGGATTTCCGCCGCGACCAGCTCGGCCGCACGCTTTTCGTGACTGGGATCGAGCGGCGAGAAGACCGAGGAAATGCCGACGGCTTTCAGCCCGGCCGCCTTCATCTCCTTCGCGGCCTTGGTCACTGCCGCCTCGTCGAGCGGCATGAAGAGCCGGCCGTCATATTCGTGGCCACCTTCGACCATCCAGACGCCGCCACGCACGAGTTGGGCCAAATCCTCCGGCCAGTCGCAGAACGGCGGCAGCGAGGCCGAGGCCGGCATGCCGAGCCGGAGCGCGCCGACCTTGGTCATATGGCGGCGCTGGACCACGGCATTGATGAAATGCGTGGTGCCGATCATCACGCCGTCGATGCGCTTCAGCTTGCCGGCGGAGTCCTTGAGCACGCCGGTCGCCGAGAGGCCTTTCAGCGAATCGAGGATGCCGGTCGTGACATCCTCGCTGGTCGGCGCCTTTACCGCGCCGGAAACCTTGCCGTCTTCGATCAGGACGGCGTCCGTATTGGTGCCGCCAACGTCGATGCCGATGCGTCTCATGCTGAAAATACGCTCCTGAAATCGAGGTCGTAGCCGAAGGCGCGCGGGCCGACGTGCTCCAGCCCCTTCGGCGAAAGGAAGATGTCGGGCGGCGGCAGCGCGATCATCGTGACCCGCTGGCCGTAGCGAATCGTCTCGCTGCCGACCGCCTCGCCAGTATCCGAGTTGAGCACGCAGATCAGGTCGGGCGTCATGGCCAGCGGGGCGCCGTCGCGGAACGACACGATCCACTCGTTCTGAAAGTTGATGGCCATCTGCGAGCCGCGCCAGTCGTCGAACCCATCGAACCGGACCACACCGCGCAGCCAGCCCTCGGAGGCCCGGCGCTGGACGTCTGTCACCTTGCCCCTGAAGAGAAGCTTACCCGGCTCGACCGCCAGGATGGCGGCAATCGGATCGTCATGCCGGCGCTGCGCCTCACGAACGGCGGCGCCGATCGTCATCGCCTTGGTCACGGTGCCGTGGATGCACCATTCCTTGACCTCCGCCCCGGTGCGCGGCGGCTGGCAGGTTGCGGCAGACGCGCCGTATTCGGTGCAGATCTTGCGCGCCACCCGTTCGGCCCACTTCCAGGTCGGCACCTTGTGCACGATGCTTTCGAAGCCGCGCACATCGACGATGCTGACCGGACAGGGTGCCAGACCGCCGATCGCGACCGAGGTCATCTGCAGTTCGGGATAGGCGCGGGCCATCGTATCGCTGTCGACGATCGGGCGCTTGAGATGCGCCGCCGCC
>SHVN01000196.1 GCA_009694215.1 Xanthobacteraceae bacterium | reverse complement strand
GATATCGCGCCATCTCAAGGTTTCTGTAATCACCAACCTCTATGGCCCGACCGAGCCCACCATCGCCGCCATTTCTTGCGTCGTTGGAGACGGTGACGCCGGCCTCAGCATCCCGATCGGCCGTCCGATGGCCAACTATCGGGCCTATGTGCTGGACGATGGACTCGAGATCGTGCCGGCGGGCGTTACCGGAGAACTCTACATTGCAGGCGAGGGATTGGCGCGGGGCTATCTGCATCGCGCAGCACTGACGGCGGAGCGGTTTGTGGCTGACCCCCATAGCGCTGCCGGAAACCGGATGTACCACACCGGGGACATGGCGCGCTGGCGCAAGGACGGTGTCCTGGAGTTCCTGGGTCGGGCCGACGCCCAGCTCAAGTTGCGCGGGCTCCGGATCGAGCCGGGCGAGATCGAGGCGGCGTTGCTGCGTCAAGGTAGCGTGGCGCAGGCCGTGGTGATCGCGCGCGAGGACGTGCCCGGGCTTCAACAGTTGGTGGCTTACGTGGTGCCGGTGGGGCAGAGCATCGCGCCCGCGGCCTTGCGCGAATACCTCCGCGCCAGCCTGCCTGACTATATGGTGCCCGCGGCGATCCTGGCGCTTGACGAGTTGCCGCTCACTCCGAACGGCAAGCTCGATCGCCGGGCCTTGCCCGCGCCTGAGGTTGTGCCGATTCACGCGCGGCGCGTGCCGCGTACGCCGCACGAGGAAATTCTCTGCGGGCTGTTCGCCGATGTGCTCGGCGTCGAGCGTGTGGGCATCGACGACAACTTCTTCGAGCTCGGCGGGCATTCGCTGCTGGCGATCCGGTTGATCAGCCGAATTCGTTCGAGCATGGAAGCCGAGATCAGCATTCGCAGCCTGTTCGAGGCGCCGACCGTCGAGGCGCTGGCCAAGCGTCTGGTCCGTGGCCGCCCCGCGCTGTCGGACTTCGAGGTGTTGCTGCCGATCCGGCCGCTCGGGAGCAAGTTGCCGCTGTTCTGTGTTCACGATGCCGGCGGCTTTAGCTGGCCTTATTCCAAGCTCATTCGGCACATTCCGTCCGAGCACCCGATCTATGGCCTGCAGGCCCGCAATCTTACGCAGCGGGCAGGGCGTGCGCGCTCAATCGACGAGATGGCCGAGGATTACCTTCGCATTGTCCGGAAGATTCAGCCGGCAGGCCCCTATAATCTGCTCGGCTGGTCGTTCGGCGGCCTGGTGGCGCACGCGATTGCCACGCAGCTTCAATCCATGGGCGAGGAGGTGGCGCTGCTCGCGCTGCTCGACAGCTACCCCGTTCAGCACGCGAGCGCGCAGGCCGAGTTCGACGATGACAACGAGAACTTCTCAAGGCAGGTGGCGATCAATCCGATCATGAACCTGCTGGACGTCCTGCGCCGCGAAGGGCTCTCGACGCTGAAGGAGCATCATTACGAAGCCATCATGGATACCTTCAAGAACAACACCCGGCTCATGAGAACCTTCGCGCCGCAGCGTTTCCGTGGCGCCATGTCGCTATTCGTGGCAATGGTCAGCGAAGCCAAGCCGCCGATCGATATCTGGAGGTCGTACGTGGCGGGCGAGATCAAGGTCCATCCGATCGACTGCGCCCATGACAATATGATGGATCCCACGCCGGCTGAGAAAATCGGAGCCGTGCTTGCCGGCGAGCTTGGCAAGCAGCCGGCGACACAGACGACAAGTCAGAGGAGAAAGTGATGACCAATCCGTTCGAGGATGAAAAGGGCGTCTACCACGTCCTGATCAATGAAGAGGGGCAGCATTCGCTTTGGCCGAGTTTCAAGGAGGTGCCGCAAGGCTGGACCATTGCGCACAAGGCCGACACCCGCGCGGCTTGCCTTGAATTCATCAATCAGAACTGGAAGGACATGCGGCCCAAGAGCCTGATCGACCGGATGGCAAAGCAAGCCGAGGGCAAGAAGCCAAATTGAGCCTGGCGATCCGGGTTCGCCACCGGCCGCGAGGCTGCCGTCGTAGCGGCGCCGAGCGTTTCAGCGCTTGATGATGGAACGGAAATCCACCGCCGCACCGTTCTCGAAGTGCTCGATGAAAAGCTGCCCGATGCTTCGGGCATAGGCTCCGGACGTCACGGACGAAATCGCAAGCCCCACCAAATTGAGGCCGGGGATAAAATAGCTAACGGTGCTCGTCGCGATCGTCGAAAATCCCGTCGGGAGTGCGCCGCCCATCAGCGCGATGACAATGGTGCGGGTGCGGGTGCGCTCGAACGGCACGCCATAGAGGCTGCTCAGCGATTTGACCATCCGCACCATAAGGGCGGTGATGGCGGCCGCGTTCGCAAGCGGTATCGGGATGGCGCCGCCGACCGCTGAGAAGTTGGCGTAGCGCTCCACTATCGCAACGGCCTTTCTGCGCCGCAGCGCCGTCGCGGGATCGGTGGGCGCAGCAGGCGGCTGGGACGCGACGTCCGGGGCGGATACGGCTTGCTCCGACTTGGGGATCATCTCTATGACATTGTCCGGTGCAGCCATATTCGACGCAGCGCTTGCGCCGGCTTCCCGCATCTGATCCGCGGTCCGCAGCACCGCCTTGGGGAACTTTTTCTTATTCATGCGATTGCCGCCCGGTTGACGTGCGTCATGCTCTCGCAAATCTGCTGCACCTCGTCGGCGATCGCGGCGATCTCGCGTGCCGCCGGGCCTTTTTTGTCCAGAAGGGTCGGCGTTGCCCCCCAGAGCGCCGCCTCGGCATAGACGACGCGGTTGGTCATCTCGCTATCGAGCACCGGGAAGCCGGCCTCCGCAAGCTCGGAGCGGATGTGCTTGGCGATGACGGAATCGCGCGTCGTCTGGGTGAGGACGCAGCGGAACACCGGCCTCCGGCCACTGACGCCGTTGATGAGCACGTTCAGCGTATCCAGCATGCGGTCGACGTCGAACGGAGATGGCTTGACCGGGACGAGTACGAAGTCGGTCACGCTGAGACAGGCAAGTGTCGCCTGCGAGCGGAAGCCCGGCGTATCGATGATGACGGTATCGTAGCTTCCCACGAGACGCTGCGCCGCCTTGAAGGCGTCGTCGGTCGTGTCCTCGACCACGGCGACGCCGCCGAGCGCCTTCTCGCGCGCGGCGACGCGGGCAATGGTGCATTGCGGATCGGCGTCGAGGATGGCGGAGCGGCGGCCATGGAGTTGCCAGTGGACCGCAAGGCAACTGGCCAGCGTGCTCTTGCCGCTGCCGCCCTTCATGGTGGCGACCGTGATGATCGAGTGCGCCATGTAGCCGTCTCCTGTTGAAGTTGCTACGCGACGAATCAATCGAATCGCATGGTACCGACATCCTGGATGAATGCCTACAATTCAAAATCGGCCATACGTCCTGCCAGGTGCTGCGCCGGTCCCGGCGATACAACTTAAGATTCTGGTCTTGTTGTAGATTTCTGCACTGGCGAATCCGCCGGTCTTGCTATTTCCGCCATCGGCCGCTGTACTTCGCTGCCGGATGCCAACGCCAGATGCCTCCGCTGAACATGCGGGGCGCATCGTAGCCAGGAGCGAGCTTTTGTTTTCGGACCGCTTCTCCAGCTCGATCCGCCGGGTCCTTCGGATGGCCTCCGGTCTTATTCTTTTCACCTATATCGGCGCGCATCTGGTGAACCACGCGCTCGGCCTTATCTCGCTGGGCGCCGCCGAGGTCGGCATGGAGATTGCGATCGAGGTTTGGTACAGTCTGCCCGGCACCGTTCTGCTCTATGGCGCGTTCGCGACGCACTTCTTGATGGCGCTCATTGCGGTCTACGAACGGCGCACCTTCCGATTGCCGCCGCTGGAGCTTTTTCGCATCGCGCTGGGCTTCACGATGCCGATCCTGCTGATCGGCCACGCTGCCTCGACGCGCCTGGCTTATGAATTGTTCGGGCTCTCGTCGGACTACACGCGCGTGGTCTCCAATATCTGGGCATCGGGTTCGCAAGGCATGCAGCTGGGCCTGATGGCGCCGGGATGGCTGCACGGCTGTCTCGGGCTGCATTTCGCCTTCGGCCGGCGCGCCTGGTACCGGCAGTCGAAGTTCGTGCTGTTCTCCGCCGCCCTGCTGCTGCCGGTGCTGGCGGCGCTGGGATTCATCGCCATGGGGAAAGAGCTTGCCACGAGCCCCACGGCGGTTGCGGCGGCGCTTGAATTCCTGAAGCCCGAACACGCCGCGCAACGGCTGGCCCTTTCGCAATGGAAGGACAGCGTGCTGAACTGGTATTATTTCATCATTGGCGCGGCCTTCGTCGCGCGCGAAATCCGTAATCTGCTCGAACGCCGCAGCAAGCGTCTTGTCTCGGTGGCCTATCCCGGGCGGACCGTGCGGGTGCCGCGCGGCTGGTCGGTGCTGGAGGCAAGCCGCAGCTTCCACCTGCCGCATGCTGCCATGTGCGGCGGGCGGGCGCGATGCTCGACCTGCCGGGTGCGGGTGACGGCGGGGGAGCAGAACCTTCCGCCGCCGGCCAACGACGAGCAGGCCACTCTGGAGCGGATCGGCGCCACGCCCGACGTGCGGCTGGCCTGCCAGTTGCGCCCGCAGGGGGACATTTCGGTCGTGCCTCTGGTGCGGACCGCGCGGCCGATCTACCGGGCAACGGCGCCGCAACGCGGCGGCGAGCGCGAGATCGCCGTGCTGTTCTGCGACTTCCGCAACCGCGCGGACCTTTCCACCGACCACCTGCCGCAGGACCTGCTCTATGTGCTGACGATCTATGTGGAGGGCGTCAGCAACGCGATCCGCGCCTCCGGCGGCACGCTGAGCCATGTCGAGGCCGGCAGCATTGGCGCGCTGTTTGGCCACGAGGGGGGCGGGGCCAACCCCGCCCAGGGAGCGCTGCGGGCGGCTGGCGCCATCGAGGGCGTGATAGCGGATCTCAACAACCGGCTCGGGCGCGACCGCGACCGCTGGGTGAAGATCGCCGTCAGCATCCACGCCGGGCGGGCGGCGGTCGGCGAGATCGGCTCGTCGGACCCGCCGGTGCTGATGGCGGTGGGAGAGGCCATCGACGGGGCCCAGGAGCTGCGCAAGGCCGCGGCCGCGCGCGACAAGGCGTTCGCCATTTCGGAAAAGGTCTATGCCGACGCGGATCTCGTCCCT
>SHVN01000030.1 GCA_009694215.1 Xanthobacteraceae bacterium | reverse complement strand
CGCCAGCCGAGTGGGTCGACAGGTTGTCCTGCACAACCCGGATGGACTCGGCATCGGGATAATGGACATCGGTGAGTTCGCGCATGCATTGGGCGTAGTCTTCTGCCGCCCGCCGCTCGGTGACCTTGCGCCAAGGCCGATGCACGTCGATGCAGACGAAAAGATTGACGGTGCCGTTGCGGCGGTACTCGTAATCGTAACGTTCGAGCTGACCCGGCTCGGCCGGGATGGGCTGGCGCACCTCACCGATGAGCTGGACCGGGCTCTCATCGAAGCAGACCACTGGCCGCTTGGGATCGGGCGCTTCGGCATAGAGGTCGAGCACGTCTTCCATGCGGGCGACATATTCGCCGTCGACCCGGGGAATGCACCACATATCCTTGCGCCATGGCTTGAGACCGTTTTCGGCCAGCCGCCGGCGTACGGTCTCGCCCGACAGGCTCTCGTGCTCGGTGAGCTTGACCATGGCGTCGGCCAGCAGTTCCAGTGTCCAGCGGGCGCGACCCTCGGAGGGTTTGCGCAAGCCGTTGCCACGAGCAAGGCTTCTTGCTTGCCGGTGAGCTTGCGCTCCGCTCCAGGACGAGGATCCTCGCTCAGCGCCCGTTCCAGATTGCCTTCCACGAAGCGTCGCTTGGTCCGATACACGGTGGAACCGCCCACTGCCACCGTGCGGGCAATCTCGTCATCGCTACGGCCGGCATTGGCCGCCAGCAATATCTGGGCTCGCTTGAGCTTGCGGGTGGCTCGCTTGCCTTTGCTCAACATCGCGGTGAGTTCACAGCGTTCGGCTTGGCTCAATTCGACCCGATAACGTACATTCATCTCGGCCTCCTTGTTGGAGAGCCGGACGAATCGACAAATGAATCAAAAATCAGGCGCCGCTCGCAGCCTCAGCGGTCAAAGCTTCACCGAAAAGCAAGGCCAGTATCTGGCATATATCTACGCATACACGCGCCTGCACCGCCGGCCGAAGCCGACATGCGGCAATATTTCCGCGTCAGCCCACCTTCGGTTCACCAAATGGTGTTAACGCTCGAACGAGCAGGGTTCATCAGAAGGAAACCCAGGATCGCTCGCAGCATCGAATTGCTCGTTGATCCAGAACACCTGCCGGACCTACGATGAACCACACTCAACCGGTCAAAACCTCTGTGCCGAGGTACTAGTCCTTCTCCTCCAGCGCCAGGCCCTTCACCACCGCCTCGTGGCCGAATTTTCCCCGCACTCGGTCCATGGCGCGTTCGGCGGCGGCGCGGCGCTCGCCCGAGCGGTCGATCAGGTCGGCCGGGTCGGCGTCCTCGGCGCCGGCCAGCGCGCTCACGCCCACGCCCAGCAGCCGGTAGCGCGTGCCGTTGATCTCGCGCTCCAGCAGTTCGCGCGCGGCGCCGAAGATCTTGCCGGCGAGTTGCGTCGGGTTCTCCAGCGAGCGCGCCCGGGTGAGAATCCGGAAGTCGGCGGTCTTCAGCTTGAGCGTGACGGTGGAGCCCGACAGGTGTTTTTCCTTCAGCCGGTCGGAAACCTCCTCGGCGGCCGCCCACAGCCGCTTCTCCAGCGGCCGGAACGAGGCGATGTCGCGCTCGAAGGTGCTCTCCGCCGAGACGCTTTTCCGCTCGCGCACCGGATCGACCGGGCGCACGTCGATGCCGCGTGCAAGCCGCGCCAGCCGCTGGCCTTCGGCGCCATAGCGGCACATCAGCTCGCGTTCGCCGGCGCGCTGGAAATCGGCGATCAGGCGGAAGCCGTCCTTGGCGAAGCGGGTCGCGGTCACCTTGCCGACGCCGTAGATCAGCATCACCGGCTTGTCGGCGAGGAACGCGGCCGCCTCGGCCTGGCCCAGCACGGCAAAGCCGCGCGGCTTGTCCATGTCGGAGGCGATCTTCGCCAGGAACTTGTTGGCCGCGAGGCCGATGGAGACGGTGATGCCGATCTGGCGCTCGACCTGAGCGGCGAACCGCGCCAGCCTCTTGGCGGGGCTCATGCCGTGCAGCCGCTCGGTGCCGGAGAGGTCCATGAACGCCTCGTCGATCGAGATTGGCTCGACCTGCGGCGTCATCTCCAGCATCAGCGCGCGCACTTCGCGGCTCACGCCCGCGTATTTCTCCATGTTGGGGCGCACGATCTCGGCCTGCGGGCAGAGCTTGCGCGCCTCGAACATCGGCATCGCCGATCGCACGCCGAAGGTGCGTGCGATGTAGCAGCAGGTGCTCACCACGCCGCGCTTGCCGCCGCCGACGATCAACGGCTTGTCGGCGAGCGTGGGGTCGTCGCGCTTCTCGATGGTGGCGTAGAACGCATCGCAATCGACGTGGCAGACGGTGAGGGTATCGAGCTCGGGATGGCGCATGACGCGCGGCGAGAAACAGGACGGGCAGCGCGCGGCGGAGCCGGCGTCGCTGAGGCAATCGCGGCAGAAGGCGGCCATCAGGGCGAATCTTTCACGGCAAATCCTTCACGGAACGTCCCGTTCCCAGGCGCCTCCGAGCATGGCGCGCGCGCGTTCGACCTCCGTCGGATCGATGCCCTGCTGTTGCGCGAAGGCGATCAGCAGCGGCTCGTTGCCGGAGAAATGGTCGAGCACGCCGGACAGAAAACTCGCGTCGCGGGATGCCTTGCGGATGTCGTCGGGACCGAGGCCGCTGGCCGCGAGGAACTGGCCCAGGAGCTCCGGCTCCGAGGCAAGGAACGAAAGCGCCGCGACCGCAAGCGTTTCCGCCGCTTCGCGCCGCACACGGTCCTTGCTGCTGCTAATCTTGCCGCGTGCCATGGGTTCGAAGCCTGCCGATTCTTGAATGTGCGGCGAGCTTAGCAAGCCGGCGGCCCGCATTGCCGCAAAATCCGGTGAGTCCGCGCCCGTGCTGGCGGCCGTTCGCGGGGCGTCCGCGGCAATCCTCCATCAGTGAATTTTATCGATGTGTCATGGCGTTAACGCATGGGGCGGGGGCCCATATCACGGCTCCCGTTTGCGTTTCCGTAACACTTCCTCACTAGATTCTTAAGCATTGTACGAATGCGCGTCCGCGGCGTCCAAACGGGCATCGCCGGCCGTCGCGGCAGGGAAGCGGGGCGGGCGATGGCCAAAACGGTCCTGATCGTGGAGGACAACGAGCTCAACATGAAGCTCTTCCACGATCTGTTGGAGGCCCACGGCTACGACACCATCGGCACGCGCAACGGCATCGAGGCGCTCGATCTCGCCCGCAAGCACAAGCCCGACCTCGTGCTGATGGACATCCAGCTTCCCGAAGTGTCCGGCCTTGAAGTTACCAAATGGCTTAAGGACGATCCGGAGCTGAAATCGATCCCCGTGGTCGCCGTTACCGCCTTCGCGATGAAGGGCGACGAGGAGCGCATCCGCGCGGGCGGCTGCGAGGCCTACCTGTCGAAGCCCATCTCGGTCGGCAAGCTCATCGAGACCATTCGCCATTTTCTTGGAAATGCCTGAGGAGTTCTAGTCCGTGACCGCACGCGTGCTTGTCGTCGACGACGTTCCCGCCAATGTGAAGCTCCTAGAGGCGCGGCTGTCGGCCGAGTATTTCGACGTCGTCACTGCCATCAGCGGTAGCGAGGCGCTGGCGATCTGCGAGAAGGCGGAGTGCGACATCGTCCTGCTCGATGTGATGATGCCGGACATGGACGGCTTCGAGGTCTGTCGCCGCCTCAAGGCCAATCGCGCGACCCATCACATTCCGGTGGTTATGGTGACGGCGCTCGACCACCCGTCCGACCGGGTGAAGGGGCTGGACGCCGGCGCCGACGATTTCCTGACCAAGCCTGTGTCCGACGTGGCGCTGATCGCGCGGGTGCGGTCGCTGTCGCGGCTGAAGATGATGACCGACGAGCTGCGGATGCGCGCGCTCACCTCCCGCGAGATCGGCATCCAGGATCCCGAGAACCAGGCCATCGCCGACGCCGGCCGCGCCGGGCGCGTGCTGATCGTCGATGACCGCGCTTCGTCGGCCGAGCGGATGTCCGCGGCGCTTTCGACCGAGCAGACCGTGGAGGTCGAAACCAATCCGAGCGACGCGCTGTTTCACGCCGCCGAGGGCGAATACGATCTGATCCTCGTCTCGCTCGCGCTCGAGAACTGCGACGCGCTGCGGCTGTGCAGCCAGCTCCGCTCGCTCGACCGTACGCGAAACGTGCCAATCCTGGCGATCTGCGACGGCGAGGACAACGCGCGCATGATCCGCGGGCTCGAGATCGGCGTGAACGACTATCTGATGCGCCCGGTGGACAAGAACGAGCTGCACGCCCGCGCCAAGACCCAGATCCGCAAGAAGCGCTACACTGAGCGGCTCCGCGACAACGTCCAGCAGTCGATCGAGATGGCGATCACCGATGGGCTCACCGGGCTCTACAACCGGCGCTACATGGAAAGCCACCTCGGGACGCTGGTCGAGCAGGCGGCGGCGCGCGGCAAGCCGCTCACCGCGCTCGTGCTCGACATCGACTACTTCAAGTCGGTCAACGACACCTGGGGCCATGACGCCGGCGACGACGTGCTGCGCGAATTCGCCACCCGCATCAAGAAGTCGATCCGCGGCATCGATCTCGCCTGCCGGCTCGGCGGCGAGGAGTTTGTCATCGTCATGCCGGAGACCGACATGGCGGTGGCGACGATCGTGGCCGAGCGCCTGCGCCGGAGCATCGCCTCGGAGGCGTTCGCGATCGCGCAGGGGACCAAGCACATCGAGGTGACGATCTCGATCGGGCTTGCCACGCTCGACACCGCCGACGACAACGCCGCCACAATTCTCAAGCGCGCCGACCAGGCGCTCTATCGCGCCAAGCGCGATGGAAGAAATCGCGTCGTCGCCGACGCGGCATAGTTACTTTCGATTTTTTCACGGCGTTTGCTGCGGGTTCGCGCGGCGCGCGCACATGTAAACCATTGACGATTCAGATTGATAATTGGTTCTCGGCAAATCCAGCGTTTGCCGAGAGTTTTCGCGTTGCGTTCATCGCTCGATCCAGTGGCGTGCAGCTCACACACGGGCGGCGGCTGGAAGTCAGCAGAGGCGCTGGTTTCTCAGTTCAAAGTGCGGCAGCCGTCCGAGACTAACCCTACGGGTGCTCAGGTCCGCCGCATCACCTGAGTCCGTGGGGTTCGGCCGGTCTGGGAGCGATGCGAGTGGCCTCCTCATGATGTCGCTCCCGACCGGCCACCTTTTCTCAAAAGAAAAATAGAAAACACCCGTGCTGAAACGAAAAAAGGGCGCCGCGAGGGCGCCCTTTTCCTTGTGTCGGTCTCGGATCGCGAGGCTTACTTGATTTTGCCTTCGACGAATTCGACATGCTTCTTCGCGATCGGATCGTACTTCTTCATCTTCAGCTTCTCGGTCATCGTGCGCGAGTTCTTCTTGGTGACGTAATAGAACCCGGTGTCGGCGCTGGAGATGAGCTTGATCTTGGTGGTGACGGCCTTGGCCATGACGATCCTCAGGGGTTAACGGCTGTTGGGGCGGAAACTACTGTCCGGGGCGTGAAAGTCAAGGAAAGCGGCGGGCCTAGAGCAGATCCCGGACCCGCTTGCCGCGAACCACATGATAGTACGGAACCGGCAGGTCGTGGCTGAAGCCCGCGTCGATCTGCGCCATGAGGTCCCTGAGCACGATCTCGGTGATCACCATCAACTGGATCCGCTGCTTGATCTCGGGAAGCGGCAGCCAGACCAGTTCGACCAGCTCGGAATCGGGACCGACCTTGCCCTCGATCTTGTGGGCTATTGCGCTTGCGTCCATCGTGAAGAAACGGGTGTCGTAGCGCCGCACGCGCCGGGGCGGGGTGATGGCGCGGGCGATGAAGTGCATGGTCGACAGGTCGGGGTGGATCTTCGCCTCGGCGAAAGCCTGCCAGGGGCCTGCGGGCGCCCGCGGCGGCGCATTGCCTTTTGTCCCGAGCAGCAGGCCGGTCTCCTCGAAGGTTTCGCGCACGGCCGCGAGCGCAAGCGCGCGGGCCTTGAGCGCGCTCGGCCGCCGGGTCTCGCGCATCAGTTTGGCTTCGGCGCGCGGGTCGAGCGGCACGCCGGGGACCATCTGCCGGTCCGCCGCGTCGACCCGGCCGCCGGGAAACACGAAGCCGCCGGGCAGGAAGACGTGGCCGTGATGGCGCTTGCCCATCAGCACCTTCGGCGCGGGCCCGCTGCGGTCGAGCAGGATCAGGGTCGAGGCGTCGCGCGGCGGCTTGTTGGGATGGCCGGGCACCGCATCGGTGGTGAATTTCTGCAGGAGATCGTCGGTCATCGGCGGCGCTTTCCAGGAGACGGCTTGCCCCGGAACGGCTTTTCGCGGCGGTGTTCCTGGTGCACCCTGCTGCCGGGGCGATTGGATGGACCACGCTGCGCGCCGGTCATGACGCTGCCTTCCGACAGGAGTTCGAAGCGCAGCGCGCCCGCGACCGGCGCGGCCTCGACGAGCTTCACCGTGACGCGGTCGCCGAGCCTGTGCGTCTCGCCCGAGCGGTTGCCGACCATGGCGTGCATGGCCTCTTCATAGCGGAAATATTCGTTGCCGATGGTGCGCGCCGGGATGAATCCATCGGCGCCGGTGTCGTCGAGCTTGACGAACAGGCCGGCCCGGGTGACGCCGGAGATGCGGCCTTCGAACGTGGCGCCGATGCGGTCGGCGAGATGGTGCGCGATCAGCCGGTCGTTTGTCTCGCGCTCGGCCTTCATGGCGCGGCGCTCGGAAGCGGAGATCTGCGCGGAAATCTCGGTGAGCGCCGCCGTGTCCTGGCTTTCGGGCAGGCCGTCGGAGCCGAATTTCTGCGCGCGAATAAGCCCGCGGTGCACGATCAGGTCGGCGTAGCGGCGAATGGGCGAGGTGAAGTGCGCGTAGCGGCGCAGGTTCAACCCGAAGTGGCCGTAGTTCTCCGCCGAATACTCGGCCTGAGACTGGGAGCGCAGCACCACCTCGTTGACGAGCTTCTCGACGTCCTGGCCTTTGACCTGGGCGAGAATGCGATTGAACTGCTCGGCCCGCATCGCGCCACCCTTCGGCACCGAGATGTGCAGTGTCGCCATGAACTGGCGCAGCGCCTCGACCTTCTCCGGCGAGGGCTCGTCGTGGGTGCGGTAGATCAGCGGCACGCGGGCGGCTTCGAGTGTTTCGGCGGCGGCGACATTGGCGAGGATCATGAACTCCTCGATCAGCCGGTGCGACTCCAGCCGCTCCGGCGTGATGACGCGATCGACGGTGCCGTCGGATTTCAGCAGGATTTTCCGCTCGGGCAGATCGAGGTCGAGTGGGCCGCGGGCATCGCGGGCCTTCTTCAGCGTCTCGTAAGCCGCGTAGAGCGGCTTGAGGACATTGTCGACCAGCGTCTCCGTCACCTCGTCGGTGCGGCCGCCGATCGCGGCCTGCGCCTGCACATAGTTCAGCTTCGCCGCGGAGCGCATCAGCACGCGGTAAAACGTGTGCGAGCGCTTGCGGCCGTCGCGGCCGACGATCATCTGCACCGCCAGCGCGGCGCGGTTCTCGCCCACGCGAAGCGAGCACAGATCGTTGGAGATGCGCTCCGGCAGCATAGGCACCACGCGGTCGGGGAAATAGCACGAGTTGCCGCGCTTCTGCGCCTCGCGGTCGAGCGCCGAGCCCGGCCGCACGTAATGGGCGACGTCGGCGATGGCGACGGTGACGATGTGGCCGCCGGGGTTATCCGGGTCGGGGTCGGGCGCGGCGTAAACCGCGTCGTCGTGGTCCTTGGCGTCGACCGGATCGATGGTGACGAGCGCGATCTTCCGCCAATCCTCGCGTCCGGCGAGCGTCGCAGGCTGTGCTGCATGGGCCTCGGCCTCCGCCGCGACCGGAAACACATGCGGGATGTCGTGGGCGTGGATGGCGATGAGGCTCACCGCCCGCTCGCTCTTGATCGAGCCGAGCCGCTCCTCGACCCGCGCTGCGGCTAACCCGAGCCGGCTGTGCGGCGCGACGCTGACCGCGACCAGATCGCCGTCCTGCGCGTCCTTGGTGGTGCCGGGCGCGATCGATAGCTCCTTGCCGAGCTGCTTCTTGTCGACCGGGATGATCCGTCCGCCGCCACCCGGCAGCGCGCGGAAGATGCCGAGCGTACGCACCTTGGCCTTGTCGATGATTTTTATGATGCGGCCGGAATAGCGGATGCCGTCCGCTTCGTCCTCCTGGGTTTTTTCGACGCGCAGGAGCGCGCGGTCGCCGACGCCGGCCACTTCGCCGGGACGGGGCTTTCGCGGTGTCAGAATGCGGATCCTCGGCACCGGGCCGTGGGCATCCTCGTCCCATTCGGTCGGGGTCGCGAGCAGCTCGCCGTCGCTGTCGCGGCCGGTGATGTCGGCCAGCGTGACGGAGGGCAGGGCGCCCGGATGATGCAGCTTCTTGCGCTTGGACTCGACGCGGCCCTCGTCGGCAAGCTCGCGCAGCACGCGCTTGAGCTCGGCGCGTCGGTCGTTCTTCAGATGGAAGGCGCGGGCGATCTCGCGGGTGCCGATTTCGCCGGGCTTGTCGCCGATGAAGGCGAGGATTTCTTCCTTGGTGGGGAAGGTGACTTGCTTGGAATGATTTTTAACCAATGTAATTCCTGAACGTGAATTGCCGGGCGCACGCGGCGCGTGCCCCGATGGAACAAATTTAGAGATGGCGCGGCGGATTTGCCAGCGCGGGATCGACGGCGGAGCGCGTTATTCCGCCGCCTTGGTCTTGCGGGCGACCTTGGCCGGGCTCGCGGCGGCGCGCTTTTTCGGCTTGACCGTGATCGGTGCGCCTGTCGATTTGGGCGCCGGAGCCTTCTTCGCCGGCGCGCCGCGCGCGGGGCGCTTGCGCCGTGCGCTCGAGCCGCCGCCGCTCTCGGCGCGGGCGTCGATCAGCGAAGCCGCCTCGTCGAGCGTGACGGTCTCGGGCGTCTTCTCGTTCGGCAGGTTGGCGTTGATGCCGTTGTGGCTGACGTAGGGGCCGTAGCGGCCGTTCTTGGCGACGATCATGCCGCCTTTCTGCGGATGCTCGCCGAGCTGCTTGCCCGGGTCGGCGCCGAAGCGGCGGCCCTTGCCGGGGTTGAGCTTCTTTTCTTCGATCAGCGTCACCGCGCGGTTCAATCCGATCGCCAGGATGTCCTCGCTGGCGTCGATATTGGCGTAGGTCTTGCCGTGCTTCACATAAGGCCCGAAGCGGCCGATGCCGGCGATGATGTCTTCGCCGTCATCGGGATGCTTGCCGATGGCGCGGGGCAGGGCGAGGAGCTTCACGGCGAGGTCGAGGTCGATCTCGTCGGGCGCGACGCCCTTGGGCAGGCTCGCGCGCTTGGGCTTCACGGCCTCGCCGGCCTCGTCCTTGGTGGGTTCGCCGAGTTGCAGATAGCTGCCGAAGCGGCCCGAGCGGACGGTGACTTCAAGGGCGGTGTCCGGATCCTCGCCGAGCTTGCGCATGCCGCCGCCCTGGCCGTCGGCGCCGACGGTGAGCTGGCGGGTGAATTTGCATTCCGGATAGTTGGAGCAGCCGACGAAGCCGCCAAACCGGCCGAGCTTCAGCCCGATCCGGCCGTTCTCGCAGTTCGGGCACTTGCGCGGATCGGTGCCGTCGGCGCGCGGCGGGAACAGATGGGGGCTGAGCATCTCATCGAGCGCGTCGATCACCTGCGCGATGCGCAGTTCCTTGATGCCGTCGACCGCGCCGCTGAAGTCCTTCCAGAAGTCGCGCAGCACGTCCTTGTAGGGGAGCTCGTTGTTGGAGATTTTGTCGAGCTGCTCTTCGAGGTTGGCGGTGAAATCGTATTCGACGTAGCGCAGGAAGAAGTTTTCCAGGAACGCGACCAGCACGCGGCCCTTGTCCTCGGGGACCAGCCGCTTCTTGTCGAGCCGCACATAGCCGCGGTCGCGAAGCACCTGCAGGATCGAGGCGTAGGTCGAAGGGCGGCCGATGCCGAGCTCCTCCATGCGCTTGACCAGCGAGGCTTCGGAGTAGCGCGGCGGCGGCTCGGTGAAGTGCTGGTCGGCGACAATCGCGCGCTTCTGCAGCGGCTCGCCGGCCGCCATCTGCGGCAGGCGGTTGGCATCCTCGTCGTCGGCCTTGTCGTCCTGGTCCTCGGTGTAGAGCGTGAGGAAGCCGTCGAACTTCACCACCGTGCCGTTGGCGCGCAGATTGATGGTGCGGGCGCCGGCCTTGGCGGTGATGTCGACCGTGGTGCGCTCAAGCTCGGCGGATTCCATCTGGCTTGCGATGGTGCGCAGCCAGATCAGCTCGTAGAGCCTCGCCTGGTCGTGATCGAGCATCTTCTTGACGTCTTTGGGCCGCCGGGCGAGGTCGGTCGGGCGGATCGCCTCGTGGGCCTCCTGGGCGTTCTTGGACTTGGAGACATACTGGCGCGGCGAGCCCGGCACGTAACTCTTGCCGTAGTCGCTTTCGATGACGCGGCGGGCGGCGGTGATCGCCTCGGGCGCGATGTCGACGCCGTCGGTGCGCATATAGGTGATGAGGCCGACGGTCTCGCCGTCGAGGTCGATGCCTTCGTAGAGCCGCTGCGCGAGCCGCATGGTATGCGCCGGCGCGAAGCCGAACTTGCGGCTCGCCTCCTGCTGCAGGGTCGAGGTCATGAACGGCGGGTAGGGGTTGCGACGCGCGGGCTTGGCCTCGACCGAGTTGACGGTGAAGGCGGCGGTCTCGAGCGCGGTCTTGAAGTCCTCGGCCTCCTTGCCGGAGCCGATGTCGAGGCGCGTGATCTTGCGGCCGTCGGCGCCGACCAGGCGGGCCTCGAACGTCTCGCTGCGCGGGGTCGCGAGCGTCGCGACCAGCGACCAGTATTCGCGGGCGACGAACTTCTCGATCTCTAGCTCGCGGTCGGAGACAAGCCGCAGCGCCACCGACTGCACCCGCCCGGCCGAGCGCGCGCCGGGCAGCTTCCGCCACAGCACGGGGGAGAGGGTGAAGCCCACGAGATAGTCGAGCGCGCGACGGGCGAGATAGGCGTCCACCAGCGCGCCGTCGATCTGGCGCGGGTTCTTCATGGCGTCCGACACCGCCTGCTTGGTGATGGCGTTGAACACGACGCGCTCGACGGTCTGCTTCTTCAGCGCGTTCTTTTCCTTCAGCACTTCGAGCACGTGCCAGGAGATCGCCTCGCCCTCACGGTCGGGGTCGGTCGCGAGAATAAGGCCGTCCGCGCCTTTGACGGCGCGGGCGATGTCGTTCAGCCGCTTGGCCGACTTGTCGTCGACCTCCCAAAGCATCTTGAAATCGGCGTCCGGATCGACCGAGCCATCCTTGGCCGGGAGGTCACGGACATGGCCGAACGAAGCCAGAACCTCGTAACCGGGCCCCAGATACTTGTTGATCGTCTTGGCTTTGGCCGGCGATTCAACGACGACAATTTTCATTGAATTCCATTGGTTGGAGGCGATTTTCGGGTCGAAAGCCAGCAAATCGGCACCTCCGACTCGCCGGAAACATGGGTAACTCATCCCACCCTGTCAAATCGTGAAGGCGGGCCGATGACGTTTTGGCCGCGGGATTTCCACGGGGATCGGAAGTATTTTTTACACAACCTAAGCGGCACTATTGGAAAATTTCTCCCAAAAATATATTTCTCGCGGGCGGTTCTGGGCGGCGGGTCCCGGCCGGTCTGGACAAGCCATGCACGACAATGAGGGCGCCGGAGAGGCACAAAACAGCGGGAGACGTGAGATCGGGGATCGGGCGGCGGCGGCGAACTATGTCGCTGAGTTGACCGGCGAGCTTGCGGCGATCGCCCGCCGGCACGGTCTCGATGCGCTCGGCTACATCCTCGATATGGCGCGGCTATAGGCGCAGAACGCCAGCCGCCACGTCAGCGGGCGGCGGTAGCTACGGCTGGCGCTTGACGCCCATTTTGTCCATGAGCGCGGCGTTTGGGTGCCCATCGGTGACGAGGCCGTGCTTTTTTGCTCGGCGCGGACGAAGTCGCGCATCTTGAAATCGATGTGGGCGGAGAACCGCGTTTGGTCGTAGCCGAGCGCTGCGAGCTTTTTCTGCAGCGCGATCCGGTCGTCGCGCGGAAGCTGCGTCGCCTGCGCCGGCCACGGCGTCTTGAACGGCACGCCGCCCTGCATTAGGTCGGACAGGTGGCCGATGGCGAGCGCGTAGACGGCGGAGCCGTTGTAGTCCTTGATGACGTCGAAGTTCGGCGTGACGATGAAGGCGGGGCCGGGCAGGCCGGTCGGAAAGAACAGGATCCCGTCGCCGGTTGCCGGAAACGCCTTGCCGGCCAGCGCTTCGAGCGCGCCGGGTGCGGATAGTGCGAAGGGGCCGGGCGCGCCGGGTGGCGGCGGCGGCAGGAGCTTGCCGACCGCGCCGAGATAGGGCGCGAGGTCGCACTTGTCGGGCGCGCCCCACACCGCGACCACAACAAAGCCGTTCGGCTTGGTCACGCGTTTGGCCTCGGCCAAGGCATGTGCCGAATCGGCGGCATATTGAAATGAGTTGAATCCGGTGGTGACGTCGAAGCTGCCGTCGCCGAACGGCAGTTCCTCGATTTCACCCACGCGGATATCGGCGCCTGGGCAGCGGCCCCTGGCGATCGCGGCGAGGCCTGCGGCCGCATCGAGGCCACTGACCTTGGCGCCAAGCGATTACGCCACGAGGCAGGCCAGCCCGGCGCCGCAGCCGACGTCCAGAATGAGTGTCGCCTTGCCGACCTTCGCGGCACCGAACGCGGCATCGTAGAGCGGCCGAAACGAGCCCTCCTGCAACTCGCTCCACTCGCGGGCGCGGGCGCTCCAAAGATCGCCCTGCACTTGTGCGGATTCGATGATGCAGACCTCAGGCTTGCCGTCCCCTCCGAGGGCGATGTTAGCCGATCAGTCAGGGCTTGGGCACGGCGGGCGCCGGCTTGCCGATCTTGGGCTCGGTGCCGGCCCGGAGCCGCGCAATGTTGTCGCGGTGCATGACCCAGACGATCACGGTCAGCACGGCGAACAGGAGCGCGGCCTTGCCGCTGATGAAAATGAGCAGCAGCACCGGCGTGGCGGCGCTGGCGATCAGGCCGGCGAGCGACGAGTAGCCCGACAGCGCCGCGATCGCGGCCCAGATCACCGCGAAAGTCAGCGCGACCGGCCACGACACCGCGATCAGCACGCCGATGTAGGTGGCGACGCCCTTGCCGCCCTTGAACTGCAGCCACACCGGGAAGACATGGCCGAGCACGGCGCCGAGCCCCGCGACCAGGCTGAGGTCGGAGAACCCGGTTTGGCCGCCAAACCAGGCCATGAGCAGCACGGTCACCGTTCCCTTGAGCATGTCACCCAGCAGCGTCGCGGCGGCGAGACTCTTGCGGCCGGTGCGCAGCACATTGGTCGCGCCGATATTGCCGGAGCCGACGGCGCGGATATCCCCGGTGCCCGCGAGTTTCGTCAGGATGAGGCCAAACGGGATCGATCCGAAGAGATAGCCGACCGCGAATGCGACGACCGGCAGCATGACGAGTGCGATGAAGATGTCCAAGCAAGGCCCCCGCGAATAACGCCGAGGAGCCTATCACATCAGACGTATTCGTAGACCGTGCGCCCGCCGACGATGGTGCGGACGGCGCGGCCCTGCATCCGCGCCTCGTCGAACGGCGTGTTGCGGCACTTCGACTTGAGCTCGTCGCGGTCGAGGATCCAGGGCACATCCGGATCAATCACCACCAGATCGGCCGGCGAGCCGGGCCGGAGCGAGCCGCCGGGAAGGCCGAGCAGCTCGGCGGGCCGGGTCGACAGCGCCTTGAGCAGCGTCATCAGCAGCAGCTCGCCGTTGTGGACGAGGCGAAGCCCCGCCGGCAGCATGGTCTCGATGCCGATGGCGCCGGGCGCGGCCTCGGCGAAGGGCAGGCGCTTGACCTCGACGTCCTGCGGATTGTGGTCGGACATCACCACGTCGATCAGCCCTTCCTCGACCGCGGCCACCAGCGCCTTGCGGTCGGCCTCGTTGCGCAGCGGCGGCGACATCTTGAAGAACGTGCGGTAGTGCCCGACGTCGATCTCGTTCAGCGCGAGATGGTTGATCGAGGCCGAGGCGGTGACGCGAAGCCCCGCGTCCTTGGCGCGGCGCAGCACTTCGAGCGATTCCGGACAGGTCACGGAGGCGGCGTGATAGCGGCCCTCGGTCAGCGCCACGAGCCGCATGTCGCGCTCCAGCATGATGGTCTCGGCGATCTTGGGGACCCCGATGAGGCCGAGCCGCGAGGCGAACTCGCCTTCGTTCATCACGCCTTCGCCGGTGAGGTCGGGATCCTCGGTGTGGTGCACGATCAGCACGTCGAAGTCGCGGGCGTAGATCAGTGCGCGGCGCATCACCTGGGCGTTGGTGACACTCCTCATGCCGTCGGTGAAGCCGACCGCGCCGGCGGCCTTGAGCAGACCGATCTCGGTCATCTCCTCGCCCTTGAGGCCCTTGGTCAGCGCCGCCATCGCATGCACATGGACGATGCCGGTGTCGCGGGCGCGGCGATGGATGAAGTCGACGATGGTCGGATCGTCGATGGTGGGCTGGGTCTCGGGCTGGCAGATGATGGTGGTGACGCCGCCGGCGGCGGCGGCCTGGCTCGCGGATGCGATGCTCTCGCGGCCTTCCTCGCCGGGCTCGCCGATGAAGGCGCGCATGTCGATCAGGCCCGGCGCGACGATATTGCCCCGGCATTCCACGACCTCGGCGCCTTCCGGCACGCCGGCAGCTCCAATGCCGCGCTTGGCTTCGCGGATCGCGCCGTCGGTGATCAGCACGTCGCCCGGAAAATCGAGGTCGCGCGATGGATCGATCACCCGCGCGTTGGCGAGCAGGATCGGGCGGCGGTCGCGGCGGTCAATGAGCATGGGGCTATGCGTTCGGCAGGTTGCGCGACAGCGCTTCGAGCACGGCCATGCGCACGGCGACGCCCATCTCGACCTGCTCGCGGATCAGCGACTGCGCGCCGTCGGCGACGATGGAGTCGATCTCGACGCCGCGATTCATCGGGCCGGGATGCATGACGAGCGCGTCGGGCTTGGCGAAGGCGAGCTTCTTCTGGTCGAGACCGAAATAGGCGAAGTACTCCTGCGTCGACGGCACGAACGAGCCGTTCATGCGCTCGCGCTGCAGCCGCAGCATCATCACGATGTCGGCGCCGGTCAGGCCCTCGCGCATGTCGCGGGTTACTTCGACACCCATGCGCTCGACTCCGGGCGGCAGCAGCGTCGAGGGCGCGACCACGCGCACGCGGGCGCCGAGCGTGTTGAGCAGGATGATGTTGGAGCGCGCGACGCGCGAGTGGAGGATGTCGCCGCAGATCGCCACGGTCAGATTCTGGATCGCGCCCTTGCGGCGGCGGATGGTCAGCGCGTCGAGCAGCGCCTGGGTTGGGTGCTCGTGCTGGCCGTCGCCGGCGTTGATCACCGAGCAATCGACCTTCTGGGCGAGAAGCTCCACCGCGCCGGAGGCGTGATGGCGCATCACGATCAGGTCAGGGTGCATGGCGTTGAGCGTGACCGCGGTATCGATCAGCGTCTCGCCCTTGCGGATCGAGGACGACGACACCGACATGTTCATCACGTCAGCGCCGAGCCGCTTGCCGGCCAGCTCGAACGAGGCCTGCGTGCGGGTCGAGGCCTCGAAGAACATGTTGATCAGCGTGCGGCCGCGCAGCGAAGCGGTCTTCTTCTCGATCTGGCGGTTGAGCTCGACGAATTCCTCGGCGAGATCGAGCAGGCCCACGATGTCAGCATGGGAAAGCCCTTCGATACCCAGCAAATGACGACTGCCGAGGACGAACGAGGACTTGTGAGCGATGTTCATTAAAGCGGAACCTATAGGCGCGGAGGCGGGGTCCGGCAAGGGCGCTGACGCGCGGTCCACAGGCGGCGCCGGGCGCCGTCCGCAAGCGCTGCCGGGGAACCCCGCGATTGAACCCGCATTTTCTCGCCCTCCGGTCACGCCAACGTGTTCGGAGGGGCTGCACGCCGGAACGGCAATCCTCTGCCGGCCGGAACCTCGGGCGTCGGCAGCGCATTGTTGCGACGACCCTGCCGCCATCGGCGCGCGGGCAGGCGGGCGCGATTGCTGCCCTGGCGCAACATGGATGAGGAGCTTGAAATGAGACTGCTTGGAAAATCTGCGATCGTTCTGGGTGTGGCTGGCGCGATGGCGCTCGGCTCGATGACGGCGTCGGACGCGCGCAACCGCGGTGCGTGGGTGGCGGGCGTTGCTGGATTTGCAGCGGGCGCTGCGATCGGCGCGGCAGCGGCCAACGCCAATGCCAGTTACTATGGGCCGGGCTACGCCTATGAGCCCGCCTATACCTACGAGCCGGCCTATCCGGTTTATTCCTACGATCGGAATGCCACCGCCTACACCGGCAATCCGGCATTCAACCCCGGGTACGGCTATTCGCGCTACAACTACGACACCAACTACACCGGGCCGATGCGCGAGCGGCAACTCAACGGCCTAGACTAATGACCTCCGGCATTGCCGGTCGGGACTGAAAGGCCGGCGCAAGCCGGCCTTTCAGCTTTTGATGTTCGCCAGCCGGTCGAGTGCGCCCTGCAGGATGAAGACCGCGGCGTGCTGATCGATCACCGCCGCCCGCCTTTTGCGGCTCATGTCGGCTGCGATCAGCTCGCGTTCGACCGCGGCGGTCGAGAGCCGCTCGTCCCACAGCGCGATCGGCAGATCGGTGAGCCTTGCAAGATTGCGGGCGAAGGCCCGCACCGATTGCGCGCGCGGCCCTTCGCTGCCGTCCATGTTGCGCGGCAGGCCGAGCACGAAGCCCGCGCAGCAGCGCTCCGCCGCGAGCGCCAGCAGACGCTTGGCGTCAATCGTGAATGTTTTGCGCGAGATGGTCTCGACGCCGGTGGCGAGGCGGCGGTCGGCATCGGAGGTGGCGACGCCGATGGTCTTGGTGCCGAGGTCGAGGCCGAGCAGCGCGCCGCGCGGCGGCAGGTGAGGGGCGGCATCGCTGACTTCGATGATGGCGGCGGGCATACAGGCACTTTTCCAGTGTCGGACGGCGGGCCGCAAGCCTTCCTGAAAGCCCCAAGTCTTCCTTCAAGCCCCAAGTCTTGACGCTCATTTAAGCACAAAGCCCTAGGTTTGGGACTCACGGTTCACCGATACTTAGCCAATCCCATCATGCGCGTCGTTCTGGTAGAGCCCAGTGCCCCTGCAGCGGCGATCGTTGGCCGCATGCTGGAGACGCGCGACCACGAGGTGCGCACCTTCGCCGACGGGCACGAGGCGCTGGCCTGCATCAAAGCGGATCCGGATGTGGGTGCGCTCATCACCGAGCCCGAGCCGCTCTCCATGTCGGGGCTGGAGCTGTGCTGGGAGACCCGCGTGGTGGCCGGCAGCCAGCGGCCGATCTAGGTGATCCTGATGTCGCCCGCGGGCGGCGACGACCGGCTCGCGGTCGCGGTCGCGCTCGACCACGGCGCCGACGATATCGTGAACAATCCGCCGGCGGCTGAAGAACTGTATGCACGGCTTCGCGCCGCTGAACGCTTCGGCAACATGCAGCGCGAACTGGTCTGTCTCGCGGTCACGGACTCGTTCACCGGCATGTTCAACCGCCGCGGCTTCTTCGAGAAGGCGGTGCAGCCGTGCCTGCGCGCCGGCAAGGGCGCGCCGCTCTGCGCGATCATGGCCGACATCGATTCCTTCAAGCGGATCAACGACACCCACGGCCACGACGCCGGCGACACGGCGATCTTCGCGGTGGCGCATGAATTGATGAGCGGGCCCCGGCACGCGGGCCGGCTGGGCGGCGAGGAGTTCGCGCTTCTGCTCGAGGGCCGTGCCATGGCGGAGGCCGCGGGGATCGCGGAAATGCTGCGCGGGCGGATCGCGATGCTGCGCCTCCCGGCAAGCGAAGGGCACCTGTCGCTGACCTGCAGCTTCGGCATCGGCGAATGGCGGGCGGGCGACAGCATCGACACGCTGCTCAAACGTGCCGATATGGCGCTCTACGAGGCCCAGCTCGCCGGCCGCGACCGTGTGGTGGTGGCGGACCAGGCGTTTGCGTCGCCGAGCTACAGCAGCGCCGGCCGTCCGGTCCGCGCCGCGAGGCGCAAGTAGATTCCCAACTAGAATTCAGGGCTTCAAGAAGCGGATGCGCGTGCTCCAAGGGTCGGCGCTCTCGATGCCGCCTTGCACGGCACTGACCGGCGCGTTCGCCGCCTTCAGGCGGGTGACGGTGGCGTCGTAGGCGGCGCTGTCGGCTGTCTCGACCGAGAACCAGGCCAGGCCCGCCCGATTGGCGTCGCGCGGGCCGGCTCCCTCGCTGTGCCAGACATTGGCGCCGACGTGATGGTGGTAGCCGCCCGACGACATGAAGGTGGCGCCGCCGCGCCGCCGGGTCAGCTCGAGGCCAACCGCGCCGTTATAGAACGCCTCGGCCTTTTCGATATTACCGACGCGAAGATGAACGTGGCCGATGCGCAGGCCGTCCGGCGCCGAGGGATAGGTCGCGGTGGCGGGATCGATCTCGCGCAGGATCGCCTCGATGTCGAGTTGCTGGGTCTGCATCGTCACCAGGCCGTTATCCCAGTTCCAGCGCTCGCGCGGCCGGTCGTTGTAGACCTCGATGCCGTTACCCTCCGGGTCGTCGAGATAGAACGCCTCGCTGACGCCGTGGTCGGATGCGCCGGAGATCGGCACCTTGTTGCGGGCGATGTGCATGATCCAGCGGGCATGGTCGTGCCGCGTCGGCATCAGGAAGGCGGTGTGGTAGAGACCGGCCTGCGCCGGATCGTCGGGCAGTGCGTCCGGACGGTGCTCGATGTCGATCAGCGCCGTACCGGCGGTGCCGAGCCGGGCGAGGCGGCCGGTTTTCGCCAGGACTGTCAGCCCGAGCAGATCGCTATAGTAATCCGTCAGCAGGTCGAGGTCGCGCGCGATCAGGCCGATGGCGCCGATATGCAACGGGGTGCGGCTGGCGAAGGTGGGCAGGGCGGAGGGGTTGGGGGCGTCCATAAACCCATATTGGCGGTTGCCGACCGCGTTTCAACAGGCTTCTCGCGGCGGGAACAGTGGCTCCGCCGCGACCGAACGCCGGGCGCGTACGTCCGTTGAATATGGCGCGCGCAGGCGGTTAATCGGTGCCATCGGAATTCACGCGAGGCAACGCGATGTGGCCGAACCGCCGTTTGATCGATCTGTTCAAGATCGAGCACCCGATCCTGCTGGCGCCGATGGCGGGCGCAATGGACTTCGAGCTTGCCGTGGCGGTCGCCGAAGGCGGCGGGCTCGCGTCTCTGCCCTGCGCCATGCTGACGCCGGAGAGCTTGCGCGAGCAGGTCGGGAAATTCCGCGCCCGGACCGGCAAGCCGGTTCATCTCAATTTCTTCTGTCACGCCCCGCCAGTGCCCAGCAACGCGCGCGAACACGCATGGCGCGAGCGTCTCAAGCCCTATTACCGGGAGCTTGCGATCGATCCGGGCGCACCGATCACGGCCAGCAACCGCGCGCCCTTCGATGCGGCATTCTGCTCGGTGGTTGAGGAACTCGCGCCCGAGGCCGTCAGCTTTCATTTCGGTTTTCCGGAGGCAAGCCTCGTGCGGGGGGTGAACAACGCGGGCTGCATCGTCATGAGCTTGGCGACGACGGTCGCCGAGGCGCGCTGGCTGGAGGCGCGCGGTGTCGATGCGGTGATCGCGCAAGGTTTCGAGGCCGGCGGCCATCGCGGAATTTTCCTGAGCGACAATCTGGCGAGGCAGGTGGGCAGCTTCGCGCTCGTGCCGCAGATCGCCGACGCGGTGAAGGTGCCGGTGATCGCCGCCGGCGCGGTCAGCGATGCGCGCGGGATCGCGGCGGCCTTCCTGCTCGGGGCATCGGGCGTGCAGGTCGGCAGCGCCTATCTACATTGCCGAGAGGCGAAAATCTCAAACCCGCACCGCGCGGCGCTCCGGAGCGCCGGCGACGACGGCACCGCGGTGACCAACCTGATGACGGGCCGGCCCGCACGGGGCGTGGTCAACCGGGTGATGCGCGAACTCGGCTCGATCGATCCGTCCGCGCCGGAATTTCCGCTCGCGGGAGGTGCGCTCGCGCCCTTGCGCGCCAAGGCCGAAGCGGCCGGGTCGGGAGACTTCTCGCCGATGTGGTCGGGGCAGGCTGCGGCGCTCGGACGTGCCATGCCGGCACGGGAATTGACGTAGGCGCTGGCCGCCGAAGCGCAGGCGTTGCTGCGCGGGACGGCCAGCTAGTGGTCTGATTCATTTGGACGATTCCAAAATCGGCCGAAGCAGTTCAAGTTCTCGGCATGAGAGCAGGAATTGTCGTCAACGTCACGCGAGAGGACCGTCGCCGGCTTGAGGGGATCGTTGCGGACCGCAGCGCGCTCCAGAAGCATGCCTGGCGGGCAAACATCATCCTGGCCACCGCCGACGGCTGCGGCACCACCCATGTTCGCGGCGCCGCCGCCGCCCGTCGCTCGCCGGATGTCTTGCTTGCCCCTTCTGAACCGCCGCCGTTCAGCTCCTTAAGCGCCGGGACAAACGAATAAGATACCTGAAACTGTCCGGGGATCTTAAGGCCTACGGCTTGCGCCAACTCGCCGATGAAGTGGTTGCAGTTGTTGGTTACGGCGTTCCAATAGGGTGCCTTGTTCGCCTTGGCGAGCATTGATCGAGCGGATGGGCCGGAGGGAGTGAGTGCGGTATGCCGGCCTCAGAACGAAAGATCGATCTTTGCCGAGCAATGTCCCGGGCCTGTGGTCCTGACCGCTTCTACTCGCCCTTAACTCAGCAAATTTTGTGCCATGGGCAAAGACGATAGAACGCTTGATAATCCTCGATTGCGCTAACAATCCTGTTGGGCCCGCGCGCAGCAAATTGGCAGAGTGCGCCGCAACTGAACAAGAGTCAGACAGGCTGACGATGGCGATCACGATCTACGGCATCAAGAACTGCGACACCATGAAGAAGGCGCGCGCCTGGCTGGACCAGCACGGCGTGGCCTACGATTTCCACGACTACAAGTCCGCCGGCATCGAGCGCGACCGGCTGGAGCGCTGGAGCAAGAAGGTCGGGTGGGAAACGCTGCTCAACCGCGCCGGCACGACCTTCCGCAAGCTTCCCGACAAGGACAAGGCGGCGATCGACGCCAGAAAAGCGATTTCGCTAATGCTCGACCAACCGTCGATGATCAAGCGGCCGGTGCTCGAAATGGGCAGCGGCAAGCTGCTGGTCGGATTCAAGCCGGAACTCTACAGCGAGGCCGTCGCCGCGGGGCGCTGAGCACAGGCTCGGAATGCCGAGAGTTTGATGGGGCGCGCGCCCGGTCTCCGATAAACTGGCGCCGATTCGCGCCCACCACGCCCGTCCCGCTAACCTATCCGGTCATGCCGATCGATTCCTTCATCGTCCTGCTGTTCGGCCTGTTCATCAAGCTTGTTCTCGGCGCGCTGTTCGCCGTGTTCTGGCTGAAGAACCGCGCCGCGCCGTGGTTCGCCTGGTGGGAGGCCACGCTTCTGCTCGGCAGCGTCACGTCGATCCTGTACATGCTGCGCGGGGCGGACAGCTTCATCAGCGTCGGCATCGGCAACGCATTCCTCGTCGCATCCATGGCATGCGCCTGGCAAGGCGCGCGGGCGTTCGATCTGCGGCGGCCGCTGTGGAGCCCGGTGCTGCTGGCGCCGGTGCTGTGGCTCGCGGCCTGTTCGGTGCCGGACTTCCTGGCGAACGTGGCCTATCGCATCGTCCTGTCGTCGTGCCTGCTCGCGCCGATGCTGGCGATGGCGGCGGTGGAGTTCTGGCGTGGCCGCCGGGAAAGACTGCCCTCGCGCTGGCCAGTCATCGTGATTTTCGCCTCCTTCGCGCTGTTCTTTGCGCTTCGCATTCCGTCGATCGGTCTGCTGCCGTTTCCGTTCGGCGCGCTGCCGATGGAACTCGGCTGGCTCGGCGCCTTCAACCTGACCATGTTAGCCCACACCATCTTGCTGTCGGTGCTGCTGGTTTCGCTGTCCAAGGAACGGCTCGAGTACGACCAGCGCACCAAGGAGCAGACCGATCCGCTGACCGGCGCGCTCAACCGCCGCGCCTTCATGTCGCGCGGCGCACGCCTGCTGCAGCGCCACACCCACGAGCGCGCGCCGCTCTGCCTTCTAGTTACTCGACCTCGATCATTTCAAGTCGCTCAACGACCGGTTCGGCCATTCCGGCGGCGACGACGTGCTCGTGAGCTTCGTCGGCCTGGTGAATGGCTGCATCAGGCCTTCGGATTTCCTGTTCCGGATCGTCGGCGAGGAATTCTGCTGCCTCTTGTCGCACACCACCACCGAGCAGGCGCACCGGGTGGCCGAGCGCATCCGTCACCAGTTCGAGATGACGACGGTGGATGTGGCGGGCGCGCCGGTAAAGGCGACCGCGAGCCTCGGCATAGCCTCGACCGATGCCTTTGGCTTCGAACTCGATACGCTGATGCGGCGCGCCGACATGGCGGTTTTTGCCGCCAAGCGCGCCGGCCGCAACCGGGTGATGGTGGCGTCGGTGAATGAAGCAGAGGAAGCCGTCAGCGTCGCGGGCGCGCAGTTGTGATGGCCGCATGATACAGTCGTTGCGAAACGCCATCCGAAGGGCGGGGCGCGGTATGGATCCGGTGACGATCGGCGCCTATGACGCGGGCGCGGCGGGCTTTGCCAAGGACTGGCACGACCAGCCGGCGCCGGCCGACCTGCATGGCCTGGTCAAGGGCTTCTTCCGCCCCGGCCGCGTGGCCGACATCGGCTGCGGCAGCGGCCGCGAGGTGGCGTTCCTCGCCGCCGCCGGCTTCGACGCGATCGGCTACGACGCCTCCGATGCGCTGCTCGAGCAGGCGCGCCTGCGCTATCCCAGGCTTTCGTTTCAGACCGCCGTGCTGCCGGGGCTCGCGGGCGTGCCGGACGCCGCCTTCGACAACGTCCTGTGCGAGACGGTGATCATGCATCTGCGGCGTCCGCAGATTCTGGACGCGGTCCGGCGCCTGCTCGCCATCCTGAAAACCGGCGGCATTCTTTACCTGAGCTGGCGCGTTACCGAAGGCTCAGACCAGCGCGACCCGCACGGAAGGCTCTACTCGGCCT
Organism: Xanthobacteraceae bacterium; assembly: GCA_009694215.1. GTDB lineage: Bacteria > Pseudomonadota > Alphaproteobacteria > Rhizobiales > Xanthobacteraceae > Z2-YC6860. The sequence goes on along the minus strand of SHVN01000030.1, from coordinate 3,616 downwards.
TCGAGAGCGCGCTGATTCGTGAGGGGCTCGAAGGCGCGGCCGAACTCCTGCTCGACGACGAGCCGATCAGCGCGTCGTCAGGTAAGAAGATCCACCGGATCGTGGCGCGGAAGATCGCGGGATAGCCCTTTCAGTCGCTCGCGGACGACGCTAGGAATGGTGCGGTTCCGGCGTGCGGGATCGTGGGAGTTTCATCATGGAAATCAGTCTTTCGGGCCGCTCCGCCATCGTCACCGGCGGCAGCAAGGGCATCGGCTTGGCGGTGGCGACGCGCTTTGCCCAGTCCGGCGCCGATGTCGCCATCTTCGCGCGCACCCGCGAGACGCTCGACCAGGCGGTCGCCGCGATCAAGAAGACGGCGAAGGCCCGCGTGATCGGCGTCCAGGCCGATGTCGGCCAGGCGGCGGATATCCAGCGCGGCTACGACGAGGCGATAAAGGCGTTCGGCAAGGTCGACATCATCGTCAACAACGCCGGCACCTCGCGCGCGATGCCGTTCGAGAAGGTGACCGACGATATCCTGCACGACGACATCGAGCAGAAGCTGTTCGCCGCGGTGCGGCTTATCCGCCTCGTAGCGCCGCAGATGAAGGAGCGGCGTTGGGGCCGCATCATCAACGTGCTCAACATCGGCGCCAAGGCGCCGCGGCCAAACAGCATGCCGACCTCGGTGTCGCGCGCCGCCGGCATGGCGATGACCAAGGCGCTGTCGCAGGAGTTCGCGCCGCATAACGTGCTGGTGAACGCCATGCTGGTGGGCTTCATCGAGGCCGATCAGCATGTGCAGGCGGCGAAGAAGGCCAACATTCCGCTCGCCGACTACTACAAGGCGCGCGAGAAGGAGATACCCCTCGGCCGCGCCGGCAAGGCGGAGGAATTTGCCAACCTCGCCTGCTTCCTCGCCTCCGAGCAGGGCGGATACATCGCCGGCACCGCGACCAACGTGGACGGCGGACGCTCGCCGGTGGTGTAGAGGGCCAAGTGGGACTTTTGGCTCGATCGATCCGTCACCTCGCGCCCGCGCGCGAGATCGGCCCGGTCGAAGTGGGATTGCCGGATCAAATACGCCCGAGCAGCATCAGAATGAGAACGATGATCAATATGGTGCCGATAAGCCCGACACCGCCGTGGCCGAAACCGTAGCCGTAGCCACCGAAGCGGCCGCTGAATCCGCCCAGCAGGAAGATGACGAGGACGATGAGGAGGATAAGTCCGAGCGACATGATGGTTCTCCTGTTGCAACAGTTGATCGAACGTTGGCCGTATCGCACTTTGACGATGAAGCGTCCGGGCATTGCCGGATTGGTTCATTGGTTTGCATCAATCGGTCGCAGACGCGCTTTCGTCGACCTTGGCAATCGTGTCGGTTGATCCGGAACGATCGATCTGATTCAGCGCGAGCAGGAGCGATGCGACGCGGTTCGCGGAAGAGGTCCACTCCGCAAGGCGTCCATAGCTGTCCATGATCCAATTGAATGCGCCCTGCACCAAGGCGAACGCGGCGGCCGCTTGCACCACCTCGCCGAGAGTCATCGTCGCGGCGAGGTATTTCGGCATGCAAAGCAGCAGCCCGACAAACGGTGTGAGCAGCGTGTTCGTGTGCGACACCAGCGTCATCCGCATGAGTTGCCAGCAATAGGCCAGCCATTGTGCAATCACCGCGTCCAGCGCGGCGCCGATGGTGCGGCGCCCGCCATCCTGGCGATTCGGCGTTGCCGAGCCTTCTCCACGCTCGCGCAGGTGGGCTCCGATCGCCCTCAACTCGGCTTCGGCGCGCTTGCTGTCCTCCATCACTCGCGTCAGGCGGCGCGCGATGAGCATCATCGCGGCCGTAACCAGCATCGAGTAGACGAAAACCGCGATGACGAGGTATCCGGGGATGCCCAGGACCAGGCCGAAACCATTGATGACGAGATTGCCGCCGACATTCCAGAGAACGCCAATGAAGATGACGGCGGTCAGAAGCGACGAGAACAATCCAAGCGTCAGGTCAATCGGCAGGTCGGTCGCAACCCTTGCGTCCTCGTGGCGGACTTGCGGTTATCGACAACACGAACGGCGGCCCCGGCCGGGACCGCCGTTCCGCTCAGGCTTCGCGAGAGGCTTGAGCCCGTGGGCCCGCAGACCCCCGGCGTCCCGCGCGCCCTCGGACTTGTTTCCGCAGGCGCAATCCGGCCGTCATCGCTCGGGCGCATATGCGCCGCGAGAACGATGGCGCTTGGCCGATGGAAACTTCGCTGTTTGAAAATTGAATCTGAAGTCAGGCCGGAATGTCGGGCCGCCGCGGCGGCGTGCCGGGGAGGGTGCAATAGTTCGTGGTCCAGCCCAGCCGGCAGGCCCAGTCGCGCGCCGCGATCGAGCCTTGCAGCACCGCGCCGATCGCGCCGATCACCACGAAGGCGGTGACGATGCTGGCGCCCACCACCTGCGTCCGCGACATCAGGATGCGGCGGTGGACCTCGACCGGCTTGCCGTCCCAATAGAGCCGGCCATCGCTGTCGATCGAGAGCCTGCTGAGATCGGTCATGTCGACCGGATGCCGGTTGCGGCCCTGCGGTGCGGGTTGTTGCTCGGCGCTCTCGGGCGATTTCGGCGGCAGGAGATTGAAGACATTCTCGTCCGGCGCAGCGTCCCGCGTATCTGCCGCCGCTTCCGTCTGCGGAGCAGAATCGTCCTGGCGCTTGCGCGCATGGATAAAGGTCGGGAGGAGATTCATCGCGCGCCATGTTTCCCGGCCCGGCCAAGGAAGTCAAAGCGCGCGAAGGCCGCGGATGCGGCCTTCGGTGGACAACTGCAGGTGGAGGCGAGGGCCGGCGCTTCAGGCCGGGATGTCGGGCCGCGCCGGCGGCTGAACGACAGGCACCGCGGGGCAGCCGCTCTGGAATGTCCCGGTCTTGCAGCCCCACTCGCGCGCGGCGACGTAGCCGTAGGTGGCCATGCTGAAGGCGCCGACCGCGATGCCGATGACCGCGACGATCGCGCCGATCGTCTGCCAGCGCGACAGCGTCAGCCGCGCCGGGTCGGAGGAGCGAATCGCATGAGCGGCGGGTGCCGCCTCCGCCATCATCGCGGTCTCCGGGCGGGCCAAATCGAGATCGACCGTGCTTGTGTCGCTGCGCGGCGCAAGCTCGCCCTCGATCGTCGGCGGCGACTTGCGGCCGCCGAGCTCTTGGCTCGCGCGATCGAGAATATCCAGCGAGCGGCCGAGCGAATCGGATGTGTCGTCTGAAGCCTGCTTCGGCTGCGTGTCGTATTTGACCAGCTTGCCGTCCCAGTAGAACCGGCCGCTGTTGTCGATCGTCAGGCGGTCGAGCTCCGCTGCCGTGAGCGTGCGAAGCTTCTTCGGCCATTCGGACGTGCGCGCGTTTTGCGGCGGCACGATTCCCGACTCGTCGCCGCTAACCTCGGGATATGGATCCGTGCTCATTGCATCACTCCCCACGCTGTCCCACCGAACCCCACTCGACCGGCAAACCAAGGGACGTAGGTCCGTCAGTCCACCTTGATGTTCGCGGCCTTGATGACCGGCGCCCAGCGGGCGATCTCGCTATCGATGCGGGCCCGGAACTCGTCCGGACTATTGCCGACCGGCTCCATCAATTGCGTGGCAAGCTTC
>SHVN01000195.1 GCA_009694215.1 Xanthobacteraceae bacterium | reverse complement strand
GCCTGGAGCCGCTGCCCAGCACGCCGGACGAGCTGGCCCGCCAGTTGCGGGCGGAAATCGACAAGTGGGGGCGCGTCATCCGCGACGCCGGCATCGAGCAACAATGATCGTCGCCCCCCCTCGGCTTGCCGATGACCCCGGGAGGGGCTGCCGCCGCACCTTGAAATCAGCTAAACTCCGCTTGCCTGCCGGTGTGTACGGGTCGGAGGCGGTAATGACGATGGAGCTTGAGGGCAACATTCTGCTCGAGCGCGCACGCGCCGCTGGGTTTCGATTGTTACCGTGGTTGTCCCCGTCGCCGCCTTCGTGATGCTGTCGGCGTGGTTCATCCGCTCCTATATCGCCCCGCCGACCGTCGCCATTTCCAGCCCGATGATACTCGCGGCCGCCCCCCGCTCCCCGCCCAGCTCAACCACTCCGCTTGCGCGCGCGCAGTCCCTGGCTGCGAAGCAGCCGCAACTGGTGGCGATGGCGGAGCCCGTGCCGCCGCCGCCTGCCAGGACGGCCCCCGAACCCGTGGCAACGGCGCTGCCTATGTTCGCAACGCTCGCGGCAGCACCGCCGTCGCTCACCAGCGCCCCGCCGGCCTACGTCGATCCGGCACAGGACGCTTCAACCGCCGCACCGTCCATCATGATCGCCGAGACTGCCGCGCCCGAGCCGTCCGAACCGATCGCAGACCCGGTCCCGCTGCCGCGGACCAAGCCCCAGGCCCGCGTCGCGCTGGCCGCGGCTGCTATTCCATTGCCGCGCCCGCGCCCGGCCGAGACCAAAACGCCGCCGGACCTGCCGTCGGGCGAGCGGCACGGCGTCAACTAATTTTTCTTGTTTGAGCATGATCTTGTCCGAAAATCGGTTCCCACTTTTCGGGATCATGCTCCTCAGTCCATCGCGTCGCCGGTCGCGATACGCACCGGCGCAAATCCTTCCGCCTTGAAGGCAGCGAGGATCTCCTCCGCATGCGCGGCGTCGCGGGTCTCGACGGTGACGTCGAGTCGCGCGCCCTTGGCCGGCACGTCGAGGAACAACCGCCGGTGATCGACTTCGAGAATGTTGGCGCCGAGCCGGCCGAGCGTGGTCGCGATCTGACCCAGAAGACCCGGGCGGTCGGCGATGGTCAGCCGGAACGACACGATCCGGTTGTCTCGCTCGAGTTCGCGCACCATGATCGAGGCGAGGATGCGCGGGTCGATGTTGCCGCCGCAGAGAACGAGCCCGACCTTCTTGCCGGCAAAGCGAGCGGGTCCGGCCAGCATCGCGGCAAGGCCCGCGGCGCCCGCGCCCTCCGCCATCGCCTTCTGCAAGGTAAGGTAAGCGTTGACCGCGCGCTCGATGTGCTCCTCGTCGACCAGCACGATATCGCTCACCAGCGCGCGGACGATCGGCAGCGTCAGGGCACCGACATTCTTAACCGCGATGCCTTCGGCCAACGTCGCGCCGCCAAGCGGGCGCTGCTCGTGGTGGATGGCGTTCCACATCGACGGATAGAGCACCGATTCCACGCCGACGATCTCGATGCCCGGCTTGATCGCCTTCGCCGCCGTCGCCATTCCGGAAACCAGCCCGCCGCCGCCGATCGGGATCACCAGCACGTCGAGACCGGCCTCCTCCTCCAGCATCTCAAGCGCAATCGTACCCTGGCCGGCTATGACATGGGCATCGTCGTAAGGGTGCACCCAGATCAGGCCGCGCTCGCGCGCCTCGGCCTCGGCGCGCGCCTGCGCCTCGCTGATGGTCTCGCCATCCAGCAGCACCTGTGCGCCATGCGCCCGGGTCGCCGCCACCTTCACGAACGGCGTCGTCACCGGCATGACGATGGTCGCCGCTACCCCCAGGCTGGCCGCGTGGTAGGCGACCGCCTGGGCGTGGTTGCCGGCCGACATGGCAATGACGCCGCGCTCCCGTTCGGCCGCGGTCAGCGAGGCAAGCTTGGCCCGCGCGCCGCGCTCCTTGAACGAGTTGGTCACCTGGAGGTTCTCGTATTTGACGTAGACCTCGGCGCCGGTGAGCGCCGAAAGCCGGGGCGCCGGAAGCATCGGCGTGCGCAGCACATGGCCGGCGATGACACGTCGGGCGGCTTCGATATCGGCAAGACTTATGGTCAAGGCGTGACGCTCAAGATTTAGGCTCCCACCCGATCAATCTATTCCTTATTCCGGCCACGGCCAGTTGCGACCGGGTGGCCTCTTGCAACCTGGGCCGTTTTTGCCCATTTCCTAGGAACCCTAGGGGACTTCCGCGAATCATGGCCACCAGCGAACCCAAACGGCTCGGCGTGTCGATCGAACTCAAGCCGCACGCCTACGACCCCGCCGCCAACCCCGAGCTGTTCGAGGGCGTGCTGGCGCGGCGCGTGGTCGCCTTCCTGATCGACTTCCTCATCCTGTCGATTCCGGTGGTGTTCGTGTCGATGTTCATCTTCGTCGTCGGCATCGTCACCTTCGGGCTGGGCTTCCTATTCTATGCCTTGCTGTGGCCGGCGATGGTGATCTGGGCGATCGCCTATTACGGCCTGACGCTCGGCGGCCCCGCGTCAGCCACCATCGGCATGCGAGCGATGGATATCGAAATGCGCACCTGGTACGGCTCGCCCGCCTATTTTGTGCTCGGCGCGGTGCATGCCGTGGTGTTCTGGATCACGGTCTCGGCCATCACGCCGCTGGTCCTGCTGGTCTGCCTGTTCAACAACCGCCGGCGCTGCCTGCACGACATCCTGGTCGGCACTGTCATCATCAACAACGAGGCCCGGGCCGCTGCGCTCCGTGCCTCGCGCCGGACCGTGTAATGCACAGCCCCGTTCGCCCCTTTGACGCGGGCGGGTTTCAGGGCGACAGTGTTGCTACATTCAGGCGGCAATGCCGCCGGCCAAGGCAACCGACGTCGTGACCCAGCACTCCCGCGACACCCCCCAGTTCTACCTGACGGCGCCGTCGCCCTGCCCCTATCTCGCCGGCAAGGAGGAGCGGAAGGTGTTCACGCACCTGGTCGGCGAGCGTGCGCCAGGATTGAACGACCTGCTCACCCACGGCGGCTTCCGCCGGAGCCAGTCGATCGCCTACCGGCCGGCCTGCGAAACCTGCCGCTCCTGCGTGTCGGTGCGGGTGATCGCCGAGGATTTCCGCCCAACCCGGAGCATGCGGCGCGTCGCCGAGCGCAACGCCGACATCGTCGGCGACATGCGCGCGCTGGTGCCAACCTCCGAGCAGTATTCGGTGTTTCGCGCCTATCTCGATTCCCGCCACCGCGACGGCGGCATGGCGGACATGACCGTGCTCGACTACGCGATGATGGTCGAGGACAGCCACGTCAAGACGCAGCTCGTCGAATACCGGCGGTGCGGCCCCGACTCCTCGATCAACGGCCGCGGCGCGGGCTCGCTTCTCGCCGTGACTCTGACCGACGTGCTGAGCGACGGCCTTTCGATGGTCTATTCGTTCTTCGATCCGGAGGAAGCCGGCCGTTCGCTCGGCACCTTCATGGTCCTCGACCACATCGAGCGCGCGAGACGCATGGGCCTGCCCTACGTCTATCTCGGCTACTGGGTCAACGGCTCGCGCAAAATGGACTACAAGGCGCGCTTCCTGCCGCAGGAGCGGCTGATGCCGGACGGCTGGACGCGGATTTCCGTCTAGCGATCTCAATATAGCCAGATCGAGCGTGCGCCGGCGACGGTTGCGTTCCTGCTGGCGTCGCCGCTCGGATGCCAGACGAACTGCAGGGTCGGCTGCACGATCCAGCCCGGCACGATCTGCGCCGCATAGGAAAGTTCGAGATTGGTCTCGTAGTCGCGGATCGGGGTCGGCGTGCCGAACGCCACCGTGTCGCGATCGAAGGCGCGGATACTGTCGGAGAATTTGGCGTAGATGACGCTCGCGCCAAACCTGTCATGGGGCCGCTGCGGGATCATGCCCGCGAACACGATGCCGCCGTCGATATAGGCGCTGATCTGGCTCCGGTCGGAAGGGCTGAGCGACGCGCGGCCGAACACCGAAATCCCGCTCTGCGAGTCCCCGCCCCTGGGCCGGTAGAGCTGCTGGTCGACAATCGCATACAAACCCGAATTGCCCCGGTGCTGGATCGCAACACCCGAGCTAACGGGGTTGGCGAGCAGGCTGCCGTCGCTGGCGAAGCGATTGTCGTCGAACTGCCCGAAGTGACCCCATCCGCCGAGCTTCAGCGTGGTGGCTAGACCCAAGTCCGCGGCACCGTGATTGCGCCGGAGCTGCGCCTCGCCGATGACGAAGGCCGGATCGCGGACGCGAAAATTGAGGCCATGACGGTTGCGGATCTGCTCATCGCCCACACCGGGCCCGGCCGGATCGCCGTTGAGCACGGCCAGCAGCAGCGCCACGTCGTGGGTGGGCTCGACCTTCAGGCGGAGGCCCGGCGTGGACAACGGAGACGCCGCCCCGCCGCTCGGCAGATTCAACGCCGCGATGGTCGGCCAGTCGCTCTGCAGGTACATCGGGCTGAGTTCGCTGAAGAAGAACTCGGAGTCGGCCGTGAGCTGGCCGACCTTCAGACCCGCCCGGCCGCCGGCGAACTTCTGCTCGAACCAGATTTCCGAAAGCCGCGTCGTCGGCACGGCTTCGATCGCGGCAATGGTGTTGACGCCGCCGACGTAGGCGCGCCCGATGCGGCCGGTGTTGTGAATCTGAAAGACGTTGGTGAAGAAACTCAGGCCCTTGAGGCCCATGAGTTTATCGAAATCGATTGTCAGGACACCGTGGAGCTTGCCCTGGTCAATGGTGCCGGTGCGGAGCCCGCCATGCACGTTGGACAACAGGTCGTTGGTGTACTCCAGCCCATAGACCACACCGCGGTCGCCGAGCCGTTTGCGAAACCCCGCGGGATCGCCGTTGTACGGCAGGCTGCGCGCGATCGAAGGCTCGGGTATGCCGTCCCGCGTGGAGGTCCACCACGCCTGACCCGACGCCGACGATGCGCCGAGCAGCGTCGCAATTCCACAGGCGCCAAACGCGACGCCAAACCGACTCCAGCAGCCCCACACGCGCCGCATATAACCCTCGCACCCGCGTTCACTATCGTTTGAGTGCTTCTAACTCGCAATAGTCGCGTGACATATCCACGGGAATGGCCGCCCGGTGCAGCCGGATTGAGGACCGCAGACGGTCGAGATGTCCGTCAGCCTGTCGCGACGTCGTAGAGCAGCTTGGCGTTCAGCGCGATGATGGCGGCCG
>SHVN01000194.1 GCA_009694215.1 Xanthobacteraceae bacterium | reverse complement strand
CTTGTCGCGCGTCACCGAGATGAGCTGCGACTGGAAGCGCACCGTCACCTGCGCTGTCTTGCCGCGCTGCTCGGCGGCGACAAAATCCGCGCCGTTGATCGCGACAAAGCGGCTCTCGACCGTCTCGCCGCGCTGCTCGCGCTCCTTGATCACGGTCTCGAACCCATCGTAAACCTCGCGCCCCAGCAGGCCCTTGAGCTCGCGGTGGTCGCCGGCGGCGAAGGCGGTCACGATCATGTCATAGGCGGTGCGGGCGCCGGTCAGGAAGTCCTTGGCGTCGAAGCTCTTGTCCTCGCGGGCGATGCCGTCGAGGCCGGTGGCCAGCGCCGAACCGGGCTCGGCGATGCCCTTCCAGCGATCGGCAGGCTCGACCGGATCGGCGGCTTTCTGAGCGGTATCGGGGGCGCGGCCCGGCAGGGCCACGACCTTGTCGCCCGGGGCCGGCCGGACGGCGTCGCGCGCGGCATAGGGATCGTAGGGCGGGCGCTCGCTGCCGGTGCGCTGACCCAAGACGCTGCGCAGACGCAGGAAAATGAACACTGCGAGTGCCAGGAAAATGATGGTGTAGATATCGAACACGTCTCGTATGCTCCCGAGGCGGCAATCCCGGCGTAACGGGTTAACCGCGGCCCGCCATGCCCGTTCCGACGCTATAATGTAGGAACGCGACTGCAGCCATAAAGAGGCGCTTCGGTCGACACAGCCGGCAGATTTACCTCAAACCGACCATAGACGATCCCCGCCCCCGCGCCAACCTCGGCCGCGGCAAGAAAGCGCCAGGATACCGGCCATGGTAAAATGGATCATCATCGCCATCCTGCTGCTTCCGCTGGCGGAAATCGCCGTCTTTGTTCTGGTGGCGGTTATCCTGGGTTTGGGCTGGACGCTGATCCTCATGCTGGCGACCACGCTGGCCGGGTTCCTGGTGCTGCGCCAGGCTGGCCGCGGGCGAATCGCCCGCTTCCGGGTTGCCGTCGCCGACACCGATGTCACCGGCATCCAGGCCAACACCGCCGGCTTTCTGACCGTGCTGGCGGGGCTGTTACTGTTTCTCCCCGGATTCCTCACCGATCTGATCGGGGCGGCGCTGCTGATCGGCCCGGTGCGCCGCTGGTGCGGCAGGACCTTTCGCCTGTGGGTGCGCCGTCGCAATCCGAGCGACCGTTCCGTCATCGACCTCAAGCCGGGCGAGTGGGAGCAGGTGCCGGATCGCGAACTTTCGAACCGGTCTAACAAAAGAAACCGCGAGTGAGCGTTCGCCGCTGCAATGCCGCGTTCTTGTCCGGCGCGGGAGGCCGTGTTAGCCACACCGCGGATTCAGCAAGCGGTTCGAAGGAGAGTTCATCGTGAGCAGCACCAACGGCGGTCCGGCCGAAGCCCCCGCTCCCAGCACGGCGCCCCAGCTCATGGTGCTCGCGCAATACCTCAAGGATCTCTCGTTCGAGAATCCGAATGCGCCGGCCTCGCTGCAGCAGACCATGCAGCCGCAGATCAGCATCACGGTCAACGTCAACGCCAACCCGATCTCCGACACCGACGTCGAGGTTGAGCTCCGGCTCGAAGGCAAGGCCGAAACCGCCGGCAGCGTGATGTTCAACATCGAGCTGGTGTTCGCCGGCGCGTTCCGCATCCAGAACATTCCGCAGGACCAACTTCAGCCGGTCATGCTGATCGAATGCCCGCGGCTGTTGTTTCCATTCGCCCGCGAGATCGTCGCGAACTCCGTGCGAAACGGCGGCTTTCCGCCGCTGCTGCTCGATCCGATCGATTTCCTCGCGCTCTATCAGCAGCGCATGGCGCAGGTGGCCGCTCCAGCCACGGCCTGACGCCCGCTACGCGCCCGACCGATACTTCCGCCACACGGCGGCTTCGCCCAGCGTGGCGACGAACGCGCGGTGGGCGTCGCGCTCCTCCTCGGCGAGCCGCGGCGCCAGCGGCTCCGGACGCGTACGAACGACAATCGATGTCACGCGCGCCTCACCGGCGGCCAGGTCGCTTGCGGCAAGGCCGAGGTTCGCCTGGCGCGCGCCGATCAGCTCGACATAGATCTCGGCCAGCAGCTCCGCGTCGAGCAGCGCGCCGTGCTTGACCCGCTTGGAGTTGTCGATCTTGTAGCGCGCGCAGAGATCATCGAGACGGTTCGAGCCGCCAGGATGTTTGCGGCGCGCCAGCATCAGCGTATCGACCAGCCGCTCGCGGGCCAGCGCCGCCTTCTTGGCGCGCTCGAGCTCGGCGTTGAGGAAGCTGAGATCGAACATTGCGTTGTGCGCGATCAGCGGCGCATCGCCGAGGAACTCGATCAGCTCTTCCACCTTGTGGGAGAACAGCGGCTTGTCCTTGAGGAACTCGATGCTGAGCCCGTGCACCTTGAAGGCGGGCTCCGGCATATCGCGCTCGGGATTGAAGTAGCAGTGGAACGTCTTGCCGGACGGAAAGCGGTTGATCAGCTCGATGCAGCCGATCTCGACCATCCGATCGCCCTGGAGAGGATCGAGGCCCGTGGTTTCGGTGTCGAACACGATCTCGCGCATGGAACCTTCGTCAAAAGAGCGGGCGAATCATTTCCGCCGCGCCGGCATCTTAGCAACCGCCGCAAGGATTTGCCGCACCTGCGCGCGCGCATGCTCCATGCCATGCGCGCTATCCACCACGAAATCCGCCCGCCGCCGCTTTTCCGCATCGGGCATCTGCCGCTGCAGCACCGCTTTGAGCCGCTCCAGCGGGACGCCGCGCTCTAGCACGCGGGCGCGCTGCATCTCGGGCGGCGCCGAAACCACAACCGTTGCGTCGACCCGGCTTTCGCCACCGGTCTCAAAGAGGAGCGGAATGTCGAGCACCACCACCGGAGCGCCTTTGGCTTCGGCTTCCTTCAGGAATTGGGCCGACGCCTCGCGCGCCAGCGGATGCACGATCCGCTCCAGCCGCTGCAGGGCCGGCGCATCGCCCAGCACCCGCTGACCGAGCGCTGTGCGATCGACCCTGCCGTCTTTCGTCACGCCGGGAAATTCCGCCTCGATCAGCGGCACCGCCTCGCCCTCGTAGAGCCGGTGCACGGCCGCGTCGGCGTCATGCACAGGCACGCCTTCCTCGGCGAACAGCCGCGTGGTCGTGGTCTTGCCCATCGCGATCGAGCCGGTGAGACCGATAACGAACATGTGTTCCTACTTCGCCAACGCGCCGGAGCGCCGCAGCCAGTCGAGCAGCGGCAGGAGCGGCAGTCCAAGCACGGTGAAATGATCGCCCTCGACGCGGTCGAACAGTTGAATGCCCAGGCCCTCGAGCTGATATCCGCCGACGCTCGCCGTCGCCGCATCGCCGGCCGCATCGAGATAGCTTTCGAGAAAGCCGTCGGAGCAGGCACGCATCGTCAGTTGCGCGGCATCGACGTACTCGAACACCACCGCGCCGCCTTGTACCACCGCTACCGCGGAATGCAGCGAATGGGTCTTGCCGCGCAACGCCGCGAGCTGATCGCGCGCGCCGGCACGGTCCTTGGCCTTGGAAAACCGCCGCTCGCCCAGCGCCAGCGTCTGGTCGGCGCCAAGCACCATGCGGCCGGGATGCTTCGCGCCCACCGCTTTCGCCTTCTCGCGGGCGAGCAGCGCCGCAACGGTTTTCGCGTCATCGAGCCCGGCGCGAGCCTCGATCGCGCGCTCGTCGATCGAGGCGGGATCGATCTCGATGGGAATGCCGGCCGCCTCCAGCAGCGCACGGCGGGCCGCGCTTTTCGAAGCAAGCACCAGAGGGCGCGAGGCGAGCCACAGCGGCATGGTGGGTCAGCTCGCCGATTGCCGGCGGCGTTCGGCCAGCAGAGCCATCACCTCCGCGGCGGTTTCCTCGATCGAGCGTCGCGTCGCATCGATGATCGGCCAGTTGTGCTTGCCGCACAGTTTTCGCGCGGACGCGATCTCCGCCGCCACCGCCTGCTTGTCGATGTATTGGTCCGCGTCGTGCTCCGCGCGCAGGCCGAGTAGGCGGTTCTGGCGGATCTGCACGATCCGCTCCGGGCTCGCCGTCAATCCAACCACCAGCGGCTGTTGCAGCGTTTCCAGATTGGGCGGCACCGGCACGCCCGGCACGAAAGGAATGTTCGCGGTCTTCACGCCGCGATTGGCGAGATAGATCGAGGTCGGGGTTTTCGAAGTGCGTGAAACGCCGACCAGAACCACGTCGGCCTGCTCCAGGTCCTCGGCGTGCTGGCCATCGTCGTGCAGCATCGTGAAGTTCAAGGCATCGATGCGCTTGAAATATTCCGCGTTGAGCGTGTGTTGCGCGCCGACGCGCGGCTTCGACGCGCCGCCGAGATAGGCCTGGAACAGCCCCAGCACGGGGCCAAGGACGGAGAGATACGGCAGTCCAAGATCGCGGCAGGTCTTTTCCAGCCGCTCCGCCAGTTCAGGCTCCAGCAGCGTGTAGAGCACGATCCCCGGCGCACTTTCGATCTCAGTCAGCACCCGTTCGAGCTGCTTGTGGGAGCGCACCAGCGGATGCATATGCTCGACCGGCGCGACACTGGTATATTGCGCCGCGGCTGCACGCGCGACCGTGATCAGGGTTTCTCCGGTCGCATCGGAAACCAGGTGCAGATGGAAATAGTTTGTGCCGCGGTGAGGCATGTATGAAAGACGCTCATCCTGTGGAACGCTGTGGAAGAGGCCATGCCTTGCGGCCAGGTGCAAGCATTTGACCGCCCGAGGGCTTCAAAACGTCCCCACCGTACCCCGGTGGAGATGAATCCGCCGATGCCGGACCGGCTGCGAGATTATCGTCTGGCGCCTGCCACCGCAAAGGCTATCCCGCTGCTACACTTTGAAAATGCAGAGAGAATCGCTATCCAAAGGCATCCACAGGCAAGCGTTGGCACGGTGGGGATAGAAGCACGATGCGTGGACGGCCTGTGGACGCCAAAGTGTGAGTCTAACCCACCGCGTAAGAGTCACTACAATTAAGAATCTAGTATTTAGTATTGTAGAGCAGGTCACCGGAGAGTCCGTGCATAAACCGCTTCGCGACGTGCTTGACGGGAAGCGTCAGAGCGTGCCTCCAGTCTGGATGATGCGCCAGGCGGGGCGCTATCTGCCGGAATACATGGCGGTACGGAAAACTGTCGGCAGCGTGCTCGATCTGTGCTTCACGCCAAAGCTTGCTGCGGAAGTCACGCTGCAGCCAATCCGGCGGTTCGGTTTCGACGCGGCGATTTTATTCTCGGATATTCTGGTCGTGCCG
>SHVN01000193.1 GCA_009694215.1 Xanthobacteraceae bacterium | reverse complement strand
GGATGGGCATCGTCTCATCCATCGGCAACAACACCCAGGAGGTGCTGGCGAGCCTGCGCGAGGCCAAGTCCGGCATTTCGCGCGCCGACGAATACGCCACGCTCGGCTTCCGCTGCCAGGTTCACGGTTCGCCCAATCTCGATCCTACCGAGTCGGTCGATCGCCGCGCCATGCGCTTCCTCGGCCGCGGCGCCGCCTGGAACCATGTCGCGATGGAGCAGGCGATCTGCGACGCGGGCTTGCAGGAGAACGAAATCTCCAACGTCCGCACCGGCATCATCATGGGCTCGGGCGGGCCGTCCACGCGCGCGATCGTCGATGCCGCCAACATCACCAAGGAAAAGGGGCCGAAGCGCGTCGGGCCGTTCGCGGTTCCCAAGGCGATGTCGTCCACCGCGTCGGCGACGCTCGCCACCTGGTTCAAGATCAAGGGCGTCAACTATTCGATCTCGTCGGCCTGCGCCACGTCGAACCATTGCATCGGCAACGCGGCGGAAACGATTCAGTGGGGCAAGCAGGACATGGTCTTCGCCGGCGGCTGCGAAGACCTCGACTGGACCATGTCGGTGCTGTTCGACGCCATGGGCGCGATGTCGTCGGGGTTCAACCAGACGCCGGACAAGGCCTCGCGCGCCTATGACCGCGACCGCGACGGCTTCGTGATCGCCGGCGGCGCCGGCGTGCTGGTGCTCGAGGAACTGGAGCACGCCAAGGCGCGCGGCGCGAAAATCTACGCCGAGCTCGCGGGCTACGGCGCCACCTCCGACGGCCACGACATGGTCGCGCCGTCTGGCGAGGGCGCGGTGCGCTGCATGAAGATGGCGCTGGAAGGCGTCAACGCGCCGGTCGACTACATCAATCCGCACGCCACCTCGACGCCGATCGGCGACATCAAGGAAATCGAAGCGATCCGCGAGGTGTTCGGCGCCAAGTGCCCGCCGATCTCGGCGACCAAATCGCTTACCGGCCATTCGCTCGGCGCCACCGGCGTGCAGGAGGCGATCTACTCGCTTCTGATGATGCAGAACGGCTTCATCTGCGAGAGCGCCAACATCGAGAACATCGATCCGGCGATGGCCTACATGCCGATCGTTCGCGAGCGCCAGGACAACGTGAAACTCGGCTGTGTGCTGTCGAACTCGTTCGGCTTCGGCGGCACCAACGCATCGATCGTGCTGAAGCGATTGGACGTATGAGCGCGATGCAATTTGAAGAAGGCATAGAAGCGCGTCATGGTCGGGCTTGTCCCGGCCATCCACGTCTTGATTAGCAAAAAGGAAAGTCGTGGATGCCCGGCACAAGGCCGGGCATGACGATGGAGAGTTCGGAGATTTGATGACGCAATTGATGAAGGGCAAGCGCGGCCTGGTGATGGGTGTCGCCAACGATCACTCGATCGCCTGGGGCATTGCCAAGACACTGGCCGATCATGGCGCCGAGCTCGCCTTCACCTTCCAGGGCGAGGCGCTGGGCCGACGGGTCAAGCCACTGGCGGAATCGGTCGGCGGCAAGATCGTGCTGCCCTGCGACGTCGAGGACGTCGCCTCGGTCGATGCGGTGTTCGCCGAGATCAAGAAGCAATGGGGCACGATGGACTTCTTGGTCCACGCCATCGGCTTCTCCGACAAGAGCGAGCTGAAGGGGCGCTACGCCGACACCACGCGCAAGAACTTCGAGCGCACCATGGTGATCTCTTGCTTCTCCTTCACCGAAGCGGCCAAGCGCGCGGCCGAGATGATGCCGAACGGCGGCAGCATGATCACGCTGACCTACAACGGCGGCGACCGCGCCATGCCGAACTACAATGTCATGGGGCTGGCCAAGGCCGCTCTCGAATCCTCGGTGCGCTATCTCGCGGTCGATTTCGGCGCGCAGAAGATCCGCGTCAACGCGATCTCGGCCGGCCCCATTCGCACGCTCGCGGGCGCCGGCATCAACGACGCGCGCTACATGTTCGCGTTCCAGCAGCGCCATTCGCCGCTCGGCCGCGGTGTGTCGCTGGAAGACCTGGGCGGGGCGGGGCTCTATCTGCTCTCGGAGTTGTCCGGCGGCGTCACCGGAGAGATTCATTTCGTCGATTCCGGCTACAACATCGTCGCCATGCCGCAGCCCGACGCGCTGCGCAGCGAGGCCGACGAGACCAAGGACGCCGCGCAGTAGCGGCGGATCGTCCCATGGCCGGTGATCCGCTCTATCAGGACGAAGATCAGTTCAAGCGGATGGCGGCCAATCCGCAGATCATGAATCGCCTGCGGCGGCTGCAAGGGCTGAAGTTTGTCACCGGCCTGATCGCGCTTGCGCTGATCGCCGCCATTTGG
Organism: Xanthobacteraceae bacterium; assembly: GCA_009694215.1. Taxonomy (GTDB): domain Bacteria; phylum Pseudomonadota; class Alphaproteobacteria; order Rhizobiales; family Xanthobacteraceae; genus Z2-YC6860. Next base: position 2,970 of record SHVN01000193.1, on the reverse strand, counting down.
TTGAATTGGCGCTTCGGATAAGGGATCGACGATGGCGCCCGCGCTCGATCAAAACTACGACGGGATCATCGTCGGCGCGGGCCATCACGGCCTCGTTCTCGGCTCCTATCTGCAGAAATGCGGCCTGAAAATCCTCCTGGTGGACCGCCGGCTGCAATACGGCGGCGCGCTGGTCACCGAGGAGGCGACCGCGCCGGGCTTCTATCACAACCTGCATTCGATCAATCACTTCCACATCAGCGAGACGCCCTGGTTCAAGGATCTCAATCTCGCCGACCGCGTCGAATACATCACGCCGCGCTACGAGTTCGGGCAGCCGCACCTCGACGGCTCGGCGCTGATCTTCGGACGCGATCTGGAGGAGACGCTGACAAACGTCGCGCGCTTCTCCAAAAAGGACGCGCAGACCTTCCGCGACTGGAACCGCAAGGCCGAGGAGATCACGGCAAAAATCTTCCTGCCCGAGCGGTTCTCCGACCCCTTGCCGCAGGCCGAGCGCGAGGCGCTCTTGGCCAAGAGCGACATCGGCCGCGACTTCCTGGCGATGACCCGGCGGCAGCCGTTCGACGTGGTGAAGGAGCTGTTCGAGAACGAGCACGTCCAGCTCCTGTTCCTCTTCAAGATTTCGCTGTTCGGCACCTGGCTGGTCGACACGCTGTCGAAAACGAGCCCGATGGGCTCGGTGATCCGGGCTTTCGACCTGCAAAGCGGCTACCAGCTCTGCAAGGGCGGCTCCGGCAATCTGGCGCGGGCGCTGTTCGAGACCTTCATCGCCGCCGGCGGGCGCTATGCGCCCCAGGTCGAGCTCGACAAGATCGTCATCGAGGGCGGCCAGGCGACCGGCATCACCCTGAAGGACGGGCGCACCGTGCGGGCCAGCCAGTTCGTCGCCTCGACCCTCAACGTCGGCCAGACCTTCGACGACGCCATCGGGCGCGATCAGCTTCCGACGGCGTTTCTGAAGAAGCTCGACAACTTCCAGCACACCCAGTGGACCATATTCGGCCTGCACCTCGCGCTGCACGAGCCGGTGCGCTTCCACGCGGAGAAATTCGATCCGAACATCCGCCGCACGCTCAAGTGGTCGCTCGGCGCTGAGACGATGGAGGAATTGCTCGCCGCGCACCAGGACGTGATGGCGAACCGCGTGCCGGAGATCGTGCAGTTCGGCTCGGGGCCGCTCAGCGTGATCGATCCGACCCAGGCGCCGCCCGGCAAGCATACGACTTATGCCTGGCACGTCATGCCGTTCGCGCCCGACCACGGCTGCAAGGACTACGAGACCTTCAAGGCGGAGTTCGCCGAGCGGATCATCGAGAAGTGGGCGAAGTACGCGCCGAACATGACGCGCAAGAACATCATCGCCCAGCACGTTTACACCGCGCAGGAATACACGCAGACCTTCCCGGAGATGCGCAACGGCGACATCTTCATGGGGTCATTCGGCGCCGATCAGGTGATGTACAACCACTTCGGCTACCGCACGCCGGTCGGACGGCTCTACATGGCGGGCTCGGCCTGCCATCCGGGCGGCGCGATCTCCGGCGGCGCTGGCTACATCAGCGCCGGAATTATTGCCCGCGATCTCGGATTGAAGCTGTGGTGGAAGCCGTGGGATGCCGGCGAGGCGCTGGGTTCGATTCCGCAGGCGGCGGCGTAGGTGCATTTACTGCGCCCTCCGCGCTCGCCTCCCTCATCCTGAGGAGCGGCCGAAGGTCGCGTCTCGAAGGATGGCAGCAAGCCTTGGCCCTTCGCCATCCTTCGAGACGCATCGCTTCGCGATGCTCCTCAGGATGAGGTCGATGCTGCGGCAACTCTGATAAAGAGTGCCGCCCACGCTGCTGCGTTGCCCTGCCTTCTACAGCGCGCTCTCGCGCTTCAGCCGGGCCTTGTTCTCCAGGCAGTAGTAGCCCGACAGCCGGCTGACGAGCTTGTCGCGGATCCAGTCGTTGAGGATGCGGCTGACGTTCTCGCGGGCGATGCCCGCCATCGCCGCGACGTCGCTCTGGCTGACCTTCTGGCGAATGAGGATGCGGCCCTGGCCAACGTCCTCCCCGAAGGCCTCCGAGAGGTCGAGCAGCGCCCGCGCCACGCGGCCCTTGAGCGGAAGAAAGCTTCCGGCCGCGATCACGCCGTCGGTGTCGCGCAACCGGGAGGCCAGCAGCGTCACCAGATGCTTGTAGACCTCCGGGTGGTCGCCAGCGAAAGCCTGAAACGCCGCGCGGCTGACGAAGGTCAGTTCGGAATCGCGGACCGCCGCGACCGACGCCGAGCGCGGCAGGCCGTCGATGGTCGAGAGTTCGCCGACGATGGCGCCCGGGCCGATGATGACGAGAATCCGCTCGGCGCCCGACGCCGCGATCATGCTGACCTTGAGCAGCCCGCGCTCGACCCGATAGCAGCCGTCGCCCGGATCGCCGGCGGAAAACAGCACCTCGTCGGCGGCAAGCTTGGTCGTCTTGGTGTCGGCGAACAGCCGCGCCGACAGCTTTTCCGGAAACACCGAAAGCAGGTCGGTAGGTTTGGGACCCGGCATCGCCGCCGCCGCGCTGGGTTAAGCCGCGGAGACAACGATAGCGCAAACAAAGATGCGCGCAAATAAAAAAATCCCGTCCGTGGTGGGGCCGCGGACGGGAAAGTGGAAGTTGGAGGAGGAAGATGAAGAAAGTGAACGAGTCAGAACAGGTCAGCGGAGTTCAGTGGCGCCGGGCCCGTCAGGGCGGCTGGGGGGACGGGGATAGCCACCCTGACGGGCGCCGGCGCAAAAATCTGCGCAGATGGAGATCACGGATGCGAAGAGGACGTCGAAACGGTCGGCGTTGGCGGTAAGCTTGGTCATGGCCGTTCCCCTTCTTTTCGTGCCCGGAGCATCTGCGCTCTTCGATGGTTTGGAGATTATGGGCGGCCCGCCGTTAGCGATGTGTTAGCCATCACAAAAAGTCAGATTGATATAAGTATTTGATTTAATGT
>SHVN01000192.1 GCA_009694215.1 Xanthobacteraceae bacterium | reverse complement strand
GTCGTTGGAGCGCGATCTCAAGCTCTGGGGCAAGACCGTGAAAGAAGGCAACATCCAGGCGCAGTAGCCCTAGCAACGCGCCAGATCGATTAGCGTTCGGGTCATCTCGTGCTGCGGCTCGCCGAGTCGTTCGATCACCGAAAAGTGGTGATCGCTAGGACTGAGCAGCACGCGCGCATCGTGGCCACGCAAGAGGCATTTGCGCCAAAATGAATCCGCCTGTGCGAGGTAGCCTGGCGTCTCGTCGGCGCCCGCCGCGATGACGAGCCGCACCGCTGGATCGAGCGGCGGATTAGATGCAGGGCTCGCGTCATGGACGAGTTCGCCATCGGCCAAGCCCATATCGAGATATCGCTCGTGGCGGCTGTGCGGCTCCATGTCATAGGATCCGCTAATCAGGAGCGCAGAACGCATCGGCGAGCGCGACAGTCCGTCTCTGGCAAAGTCATGGGCTAGCGCCATGCCACAGAGTTGAGCTCCAGCGGAATGACCGCACACCGTAATGCGGGTAGGATCACCACCGTAAAGCGTGGCATTGCAGGCGACCCAGACGATGGCCTCGCAGGCCTCTGCCATCATCCGGCGAAGCGTCACGTCGGGATGTAAATCATACCCAACAAGCACGGCCGTCACTCCGGCGGTGACCAAAGGCTCAGCAACGTAAGAGAAGTGATCCTTGGATTGATAGCGCCAGGCGCCGCCGTGCCAGAACATCACGAGCGGCGCGTGTGGCTGCACCGCGGGGAATATATCGAGCATCTGCCGTTCGCCGGGCCCATAACGTAGGTTACGCACCGACTTAAGGCGGCTTCGTGCGGCTTCACTTCGTTCGGCGTAGCGCGCCACAAAATTCTGTCCGTCCGGAACCGCCAATCGCATATCGAACTGGCGACGAATTTCGTCTGGCGTCATGCCACGCCAATTCTTTGGTGAAGTGTTGCCGCTCATGGCTTCTACCGCGTTGTTGTAGATGGCTGCCTGGCGCTCAACCTTCGTCGATCCGCCATTCTTGTCGCCGTATCTAGACCGATCTCACGCCCAATCATTTCCGCGATCTTGAGCGCCATGTATGAGAAGTGTGTTTCGGCACCGAACAGGGACCCCACTCAAAATTTTCCTATCGTGTTGATTTCCAAACTGAAAGGACCGTAAAGGCGGGGTCCCGATCGGCGCCGATCGGGACCCCGCCAATTTCCTAGAAAAGAGTTGCCATTCAAGGGCCTGCGGCCATCGAGGCGAGGGTCAAAGTTGGATGCCGATTCACAATGATTCTGTTACTGAGTTGTGAAAGACGCAGCATTGTCTACGCGCGGGCGGAACTGAGGTGGCCCCGGTTTTCGGGACAGCATGGCGGCTCAGTCACACTTCGGCTGTCAGTTGTGATCGCCCGCGGATCATATCGGCGGCCTTTTCAGCCATCATGATCACGCAGGCATTGATGTGAGCGGATACGAGGTCCGGCATTGCCGAGGCGTCCACCACACGAAGCCCGTCGATGCCACGGACACGCAATTGCGGATCGAGAACGCTGCTTTCGTCCTCTGCCATCGCACAGGTCCCACAGGGATGGTGTGCCGTGATCGCCGTCCGGCGAATCCAAGCCTCGATGTCGGCGTCGGTTCTACCCGCATCCGCCGGCGTCAGTTCCTTGCCGATGAACGGTTTGAGTGGCGCTTGCGCGGCGACTTCGCGTGCGCGTTTTACGCCTTCTCGAAGGGTCTGCAAGTCGTTAGGAGCTGAGAAAAAGTTGAAGACGAGACGCGGCGCAGCCGTTGGGTCAGCAGACCGAAGCAACACCTCGCCGCGGCTTTCCGGGTGCAGCATTGTCGGCCGAATACCGGTGCCGTCCGCAAAGCGGGATTTGATTCCTGGAAACCAGAGATGGGCGCTCATCGAGGTGGACCGGAACATAAACTCAATATCCGGAACCGCGAGTTCCGGCTGGGTCTTGACGAAAGCATGCAAGGCTCCGGGTAACCGCGTCGCCGGGCCAACTCCAAAAAAATACGCGGTGAGCATCGCAACGGCCATGCGATCGAACCGCATGTCCTCTCGGAAGTCGCCTCCGGCGGGGCGTTCATAAAGGCACCAAAGCGCAAGGTGGTCCTGCAGATTGCGGCCGACCGGAAGATCAACGACCGGCGCTATGCCATGCTCGCGTAAATGGGCTGCAGGTCCTATGCCGGAAAGCATGAGAAGTTGCGGAGTATTAAAGGTGCCGGCGGAGAGGATCACCTCGCCCGCATGCGCGAGAGCGAGCTTCCCATTCTTGACGTAGTCAACGCCGACTGCACGCTTGCCATCCAGCAACACGCGATGGACGTGAGCGCCCGTCTCAACCTTGAGATTCGTCCGCCGCCGCGCCGGCCGCAGATAGGCCTTCGAGGCCGAAACCCGGCGCCCCTTGCTGATGGTGTGCTGTGCACGGCCAAAGCCCTCCTGCTGCGGGCTGTTATAGTCTTCAGTGATCGGGTAGCCGGCGGCACGCCCCGCCTCTGCCCACGCGGCGAAAATCGGGTCGGGCTTCTTGGAATATTCGACGCCGAGCGGCCCGTTGCCGCCCCGATAGGCATTGCTGCCGCCCTCCCAGGTCTCAGACCGACGAAAATAGGGAAGCACGTCGGCGTAGGACCAGCCGGTTGCGCCCTTCCGCGCCCAACGGTCGTAGTCGCCGGGATGGCCGCGCGTATACGTCATCACGTTCACCGTTGACGATCCGCCAAGCACCTTGCCTCGGAAGGCCTCGATGGAGCGTCCCGCAAGCTCCGGCTCGGGGTCAGTTTCATAGCCCCAGTCGAACATGTGCTTCTCGTATATCTTGCCCCATCCCAGCGGAACGCCAATGTAAGGATGTATGTCGCGGCCGCCGGCTTCCAGAAGTAGTACGCGAGTGGCGGAGTCCTCAGTTAGCCGGTTGGCAAGAACGCACCCCGCCGATCCCGCACCGACGATGATATAATCGTAGTCTGCCGCCATCGTTTGGCCCTCTCCAAGGCATCCCAAGCCTTGTTGCATTTATGAGAACTCAGGACGGGCGCGCAACCGGTGCGAGGCGGTCCAATCTCCGCCATGCTGTAACGCCGACCTTTCAACGCTAGCCCTGCCTGAAACACGAGACCAGGGTGATAATGGCTTTCTTCAAGAGCGCATGCTGGAACGAGGAGCCCAGAACAGCTACGGTCGCGGCGAGACGGCGACATTAAATACCGTTAGGAGGCGACGATGGAACATTACCAATTACTGGCTCCGCCTTCGCGCGCTGTTGCGCACGCCGCGGCGCCCCGGTTCAAGACGTCATCCATCATCACGGCGATCATGTTCTGCGCTCTGCTGCCCAGCGCCGCCATTGCCCAAGCGCAATATCCGGAACGGCCGATCCGTCTTGTAATACCATACGGGCCAGGCGGTGTCGCCGATGTCGGGATGCGCCTTCTTGGCGAGAAGATGCGCGTACAGCTTAAACAGCAGATCGTCGTCGAGAACCGGCCAGGCGCTGGAGCAATCGTGGCAGCACAGAGCGTGATGTCTGCCCCGGCGGACGGATATACGATCATGCTGGTTGGAAACCACAATGCCATCAGTCCGTCGCTATTTGCGAATCTTCCATATGACATCCTTACCGACTTCAAGCCGGTTTCGATAACATCGTATTTTGATCTATTGATCGCAACTCGCCCCGACCCGCAGGTCAACACTCTCGCCGCTTTCATCGAAAAGGCTCGGCGTTCCGAGCAGCCGCTCAACGTCGGAACGACCACCCCCGGCAGCACGCAGCACCTCGGTGCGATCTTGTTGGCGGAGATGGCGGGCATCAAGCTCAGCGTCATTCCCTACAAGACTTCTCCTGAAATCGCGACCGCGCTGCTGCGCGGCGATATCGACGCCGCATTCGACTTCTATTCCGGCCTCTCAGGGGTAATCAGCGACGGCAAAGCATTCGTACTCGCCTCAGCCGGACTTGAACGCGCGGCATACCTCAAGGACCGACCCACGGCCATCGAGAGCGGATTGCTGGGCTATATCGTGCAAAGCTGGAACGGCCTTGCTGTCCTCAAAGGAACATCGCCCGACGTCATCACCACGCTCAATCGTGCGATCAATGATGTTATCGGCGCCGATGAAATCCAGCAGAAATCTGCACTTTTGGGCATGCAGATGAAAGCCAGCACCCCCGATGCGGTGACCAAGCGGTTGGTCGAAGACATGGCTAAGTGGAGCAAGATCATCAAAAGCAGCGGTATGCCCAAAAGCAATTAACGCCACGCCGGTCCGAATAGATCGCGAAACAGCAGCCAAGGGAATTTTTTTCAACCGAAATCAGACTGCGAAGCGTGGGTGTCTAACATGCAAAGTTCCGAGAAGCGCGAAGCGATCAAGGAAATACCGGTCATCGACATTTCGCCTTTCCTGAGCGGCGACGCTAGCGGCAAGGCTGCCACGGCGGAAGCCTTGAGGAAGGCGTGTATCGATGTCGGCTTTTTCTACCTGACGGGGCACGGATTCCCGGCTGGCGAACTTGACCGCGCAGTCGAACATGCACATCGCTTCTTCGAGCTGCCGCTCGACGTGAAAATGCGCTATCGCTCAGAAAAATCTGGCGGCACCGGCTTTGTACGAATCGGGGGATTAAATCCGAACGCCAATGCCGAGGAATCAGCCGACATCAAAGAGCGGTTCATCATGGTCCGCAAGACAAGCAGTGCGGCCGACGCCGACTCTTGCTGGCCGGAAGAGACAGTGGTTCCTGGTTTTTCTTCGTTTATGCAGAACCACAACTTGCTCAGGGTGGACCTTGCCCGCGCCCTGTCTCGCGCATTTGCGATGAGTCTCTGCAAGCCAGAGGCCTACTTCGAGCCGTTTTATGCCCAGATGGCCTACAATACGATGCTCAACTATTATCCGCCGCTGAGCGATGCCGCAGTTTCGCGTAGCCAATGGAGCTTCTCGCCGCACACCGACTACGGCGGCTTCACGCTCCTGTCCCAGGATTCTCTCGGCGGCCTGCAAGTGCGAAATTCGGCTGGGACTTGGATCGACGTTCCGCCGCGGCAGAACACATTCGTCGTGAACATCGGGGACCTCACCGCGATGTGGACTAACGATCTCTACACATCGACGCTGCATCGCGCCGCAAATGTCAGCGGTGTTGCGCGAATCTCGATCCCGTTCTTCGCGTCTCCCCATCATGCGTCGGTGATCGAGACTCTGGATACATGCGTCACCGCCGAGCGGCCGCTGCGCTATCCCGCCACTACCGCTGGAGACTACCTCCGCAGACTGATCGACCAAGCCGATACCACCGGCCGCCCTGGGATCTCCGATAAGACCGCCGAGCGCCTTGAAACTAGGTAGAT
>SHVN01000191.1 GCA_009694215.1 Xanthobacteraceae bacterium | reverse complement strand
TCGACTTGCGTTCATGTCGAGCGGGAAGGGGACAAGGCCCAGGTGGCCTACGTGCGCGACGGCACGCCCTATCGCGTCGAAGCGCGCCATGTGGTGCTCGCGTGCTTCCACATGATGATCCCGCACATCGCGCCGGACCTGCCGGCGCCGCAGCGCGCGGCGCTTGCGAAGAACGTCAAGACTCCCATCTGCTACACCAACGTTTTGGTACGGAACTGGCGGGCGTTCGTAAACCTCAAGGTCAACGCGATCTCGGCGCCGATGGCGTTCCACCATCAGGTGTCGCTCGATTTTCCGGTCAGCCTCGGCGGCATTCGCCATCCGCGCGATCCGTCCGAGCCGATACTGCTGCATCTCGTCCACGTGCCCGGCGCGCCGAACCAGGGTCTCGACGCGCGCGCCCAGTTCCGCATCGGCCAAGGCAAGCTCTATGCGATGACGTTCGCGGATTTTGAGGATCGCATCCGCGACGATCTCGACCGCATGCTCGGGCCGGGCGGGTTTTCCAGCGCCCGCGACATCGCCGCGATCACCGTCAACCGCTGGCCGCACGGCTACAGCTACGTGGGCAATTCGCTCTACGATCCCGATGACTACGAGGACTCGGTGCTCAAGCTTGCCCGGCAGCCGTTCGGGCCGGTGGCGATCGCCAACACCGACGCCGGCGGTGACGCCTGGGTGCATTTCGCGATCGATCAGGCGGATAGGGCGGTCCGGGAACTGGTGGGGTGACGCAGGCTGTCATGCCCCGCGAATGCGTGGCATCCAGTAGTCAAAATGGCGCCTTTGGAGGCGCGGTCACTTCGTTCGCTTCGCCGTGCTTACTGGATCGCCCGCATTCGCGGGCGATGACACTGTGCCAAATCAAAAGGGCCCGGCGTTTGCCGGGCCCTTCGCATTTTGCCTGTGCGGCAGGCTTACATCATGCCGCCCATGCCGCCCATGCCGCCCATGCCGCCCATGCCGCCCATGCCGCCCATTCCACCCATGCCGCCGCCCGGCATGGCCGGGGCCGAAGCTTCCTTCGGCGTTTCGGCGACCATCGCCTCGGTGGTCACCAGGAGGCCCGCGACCGAAGCCGCGTCCTGCAGCGCCCGCCGCACGACCTTGGCCGGATCGACGATTCCATTTTCGATGAGATCGACGTATTCGTCGCTCGCGGCATCGTAACCGAAGGTCTCGGACTTCGATTCCATGATCTTGCCGACCACGATCGATCCCTCGACGCCGGAGTTCTCGGCGATCTGCCGCGCCGGCGCTTCGATGGCCTTCATCACGATGTTGATGCCGGCCTGAACGTCGGCATTGTCGCTGGTGAGCTTGCCGACCGCCTTCTTGGCGCGCAGCAGCGCGGTGCCGCCGCCCGGAACGATGCCCTCTTGCACCGCAGCGCGGGTGGCGTTGAGCGCGTCCTCGACGCGGTCCTTCTTCTCCTTCACCTCGACCTCGGTGGAGCCGCCAACCTTGATCACGGCCACGCCGCCCGCGAGCTTGGCAAGCCGCTCCTGCAGCTTTTCCTTGTCGTAGTCGGAGGTGGTTTCCTCGATCTGCGCCTTGATCTGGGAAACGCGCGCCTCGATGTCCTTCTTCTTGCCGACGCCGTCGATGATCGTGGTCTTCTCCTTCTCGATCACGACCTTCTTGGCGCGGCCGAGCATCGCGAGCGTGACGCTCTCGAGCTTGATGCCGAGGTCTTCCGAGATGAGCTGGCCGCCGGTGAGGATCGCGATGTCTTCAAGCATTGCCTTGCGGCGATCGCCGAAGCCCGGAGCCTTCACCGCCGCGATCTTGAGACCGCCGCGCAGCTTGTTGACGACGAGCGTGGCGATGGCCTCGCCCTCGACGTCCTCGGAGATGATGACCAGCGGCTTGCCCGACTGCACCACCGCCTCGAGCAGCGGCAGCATCGTCTGCAGGCCGGATAGCTTCTTCTCGTGCAGGAGGATGTAGGCGTCCTCGAGCTCGGCGATCATCTTCTCGGCGTTGGTGATGAAGTACGGCGAGATGTAGCCGCGGTCGAACTGCATGCCCTCGACGATCTCAACCTCGGTGTCGAGCGACTTGGTCTCTTCGACGGTGATGACGCCCTCGTTGCCGACCTTTTGCATGGCGTCGGCGATCATCTTGCCGATCTGCTTGTCGCCGTTGGACGCGATGGTGCCGACCTGGGCGACCTCGGCCGAGGAGCTGACCTTCTTGGCGCGCTTCTCGATGTCCTTGAGGACGGCTGTGACGGCGATGTCGATGCCGCGCTTGAGGTCCATCGGGTTCATGCCGGCGGCGACCGACTTGGCGCCTTCCTTCACGATCGCCGCGGCCAGCACGGTCGCGGTGGTGGTGCCGTCGCCGGCGTTGTCGTTGGTCTTCTGGGCAACTTCACGCACCATCTGCGCGCCCATGTTCTCGAACTTGTCCTCGAGCTCGATCTCCTTGGCGACGGTCACGCCGTCCTTGGTGATGCGGGGCGCGCCGAACGACTTGTCGATCACGACGTTGCGGCCCTTGGGGCCGAGCGTGACCTTCACCGCGTTGGCGAGCGTCTCCACGCCGCGCAGCATCCTGTCACGGGCGTCGCCGGAGAAACGTACGTCTTTGGCAGCCATTTCAATTCACTCCTGAAAAAATTCGGTTGCTGGACTTCAGGCGATCACGCCCATGATGTCGGATTCCTTCATGATCAGGAGATCCTCGCCATCGAGCTTCACTTCGGTGCCCGACCACTTGCCGAACAGCACGCGGTCGCCGGCCTTCACGCCCATCGGGGTGATCTTGCCGCTCTCGTCGCGGCCGCCGGGGCCTACGGCGACGATCTCGCCCTGGGACGGCTTCTCCTTGACGGTGTCGGGAATGATGATGCCGCCGGCGGACTTTTCCTCGGCGTCGATACGCTTGACGACCACACGGTCGTGCAGGGGACGGAACTTGAGCTTGGCCATGCTTTCCTCGTCGGCGCGTGCGCGCAGGGTAGACAAAAATCTTGTTATGATAAGTACTTAGCACTCATGGTTAACGAGTGCTAAGTTCCAAGCCGGGGAAATAGGGGGTTGCGCCGGGAGTGTCAAGCCGCGCGGCCGCAAGCGTTAAGCAGGACGGGCATTTGGTTAATGCGGACGGCTTCAGGGGCAAAGCCTTTGGACGAAATGGCCCGATCCGGCTAATATGGCGGTTAATTTTGGTACGATTAGAAACTGGTTAAATTTACGCTGGTTAGATAGGGCCACCGAGCCGGGTCCGCGGCGCCGCCGCCGCAGGCTCCTGTACAGAGTAGGGAACTCGTATGCGCCATGATTTCAAGCTTCCCCTTGTCACGTTGACCGTTCTGGCCGCCGGCCTGGCGCTGGGCGGCTGCAGCGGCTTCAGTCTGCCGAGCTTCAACATGCCAAGCTTCGGTGGAGGCGGTAGTTCCGACACTCCCCCCCCCCCGTCGCCGCCGACCGCAAGCGCCATGCCCTCCAAATACGCCCCGGAAGAGCTCGTCGGCCGCTGGGGGGGCTTCACGTCCTACCAGAAGGAGGCGGACCGGGCGCGGACCATCAACACGGCGCGCGGGCTGTGCAAATCCCCTTATGTGATCGCCAAGGGCCCAAGCGGGGGCGTCATGATGCACTTGGCCGACGAACGCCAGCCGAGCGAGTTGCGGCTCAAGGGCAGCCCCTCGGGCAAGAATTACATCGGGCCGGACGGCGAGGCCGGTGTCGGGCAGGACCGCGAAATCGTCTCCTTCGACGGGCGCATCCTGGTCATGCGCTACGTCGATCCCGACGCCGCAAACCGCTACGGCAATATGGTCTATGTGCGCTGCGCGCCGAGGGCTTAGCGCCTGACAATTTTCGGGAGGCGGTTCGGCTGAATGCGTTGCGCGTTGCGCAGCGCATGGCGAGGTCGGCGCATTGAACGGCAAGGCACCCTGGCGCGCGTCCAATCTCATGATCCGTCCGCTGGCAGTCGGCGAGCGCGACGCCTTGGCGGCGGTGCTGGCGCGCGAGAATCTGCCCCGCGACGGTCTCGATGATGCGAGCGGTCTGTTCTGGCGCTTCGATTCGATGCAGGACGTGCCGCTGGGCTATGGCGGGATCGAACTCCATGGCGACGATGCGCTGCTGCGCTCGGTCGTGACCTTGCCGCCGGCGCGGCAGCGCGGCATCGGCAGCGCGATCGTCACCGTGCTGGAGACCGAAGCGGCCATCGCGGGCTGCCATACGATCTACGTGCTGGCGGGGGCGGGCGGTTTGTTCGAGCGCCTGGGCTATGGCGTGTGCGGGCCTGGCCGGGTGCCTCGGTTCATCGCCGGGCGCGGGCCGGGCGCCGCGGTCGTGATGATCAAGCGCCTCGCGCCCTGACCCGAATTCGGGAAAATGCCAAGGCCAAAAAAATTGAAGCCTCGAACCGGATGGTGCGGGGCTTCAAGTTTGTTGTGCGATGTTCTTATTAGAAGCGGTAGTTCAGACCCGCACGCAGGATGTTGGCGCTGAAGTTGACGTTGGTCGCCAAGCCGCAGGAGGCGGCGTTACAGGTGACGTCGCCGAGATCGACATAGAGATAGTCGAGCTTGGCCGTCCAGTTGCCGACGATGACGCCTTCGAGGCCGAGACCGAGGGTCCAGCCGGCGTTGGTTTCGCTGACCCCAACGAAGCCGGTGCGGTTGGCTTCGACATCCCCGAACGCGACGCCGCCGGTGACGTACGGCAGGAAGCGATCCCAGGAATAGCCGACGCGGCCGCGGACGGTGCCGAGCCAGTTGTTCTTGGTCTGGCAATTAAGCCCCGCGCAGGCGACGCTGTCCTTGATGCCGGACACGCCGATGTCGCCTTCGATGCCGAACACCCACGGGCTGCCGACGCCCTGCCAGTTGTAACCGGCGGTGCCGCCGATCATGCCGCCCGACGAGCTGTTGCTGACGGCAAAATTACTCCAGTCGGAATCGCCCCAGCCGCCGCCGCCGTTGATGCCGACATAGACGCCGGTCCAATTGTACTGCGCGACATAGCCCGGCGCCTTGTACGGCACGGAACCGCGCGGAAGATCCGCAGCCGAAGCCGGGATCGCGACAATGAGGGCCAGGAATCCAAGGCCCGCAGCAAGAGAACGCTTCATCACTCAACCTCCAGATTTCAAAGTTGACGCAAAGTATTCGACACCGTGAAAGAGTCTAGTGCGGGGAAGACACACTGGTATCGTTAATAAAATGTAGCCTGTAGGAGGCTTGTATTTACTGGTGTTTTGGAAGACTGTCACACTTTTATTGTATTTTTACCATAACTATGGTCAAGGAAGACTGAACGAATATTGACACGGAGTTCCATATGAAAAAGCCCCGGATGGGTTTCATCCGGGGCTTTTGATTGTTCCCTCGGCTCGCGCGATCAGAACCGCAGGTTCAGGCCGGCGCGCACGACATGGG
>SHVN01000190.1 GCA_009694215.1 Xanthobacteraceae bacterium | reverse complement strand
CCAGAAAGAGAAACATCAGCGGCCATTCGCCGCGCACCGCTGCCATCAGCGCCAGCAAGGCCAGCGCCGCGCCACAGGCCGTCAGAACGTGAACTGAAAATGCAAGGATACGCATGGGCGGTGTGGCGAGCATGAACGCTGTTCTAGCGTCCCCCGGCGCAATGCGAAAGCGTTACCGCTTCTGATTGCTCCAATCGAGCTGGCAGATTTCCGCCGACTTGCCCTCGAAGTTCCAGTTGCGGCCCAACAGCCGGAAGCGCGACCTGTCGGCGCGCGACACGATGATGTCGGGGGAAATCCAGTATTCGCTGTTTCGGATAACGACGTTGTTTTTGTCCTTGCCGCGCACCGGGGTGATCGCGCCATCGACGATCTTTTCGATCTTGATGATGCGCGTCTCGCCTTGCGTCTCATAGACGATCGGCACCTGACGCACGCCGAGGAAGCTTCCGGCGAGGATTTTCAACAGGCCGGTGGAGCCGCCTGCCCGCCCGGTCATGATCCAGGTCAGCGCCTTGGTCGCCTGCACCGACGCCTTGTCGTCGACGAACAGCGCCACGGTCCAGTTGCCGCGGCCGAGCTTGCCCGGAATTTCCGCCATGAAGCCGAACTTCACGCCGCCGAGATCGGTGTCGCCGAAATGCCCTTCGTCGATCCGCACGCAGGCCCAGGTCAGGCAGTAGCCCTCGGTCGGCGCGCTCTGGCCGAGCGAGAGCACGCAGGGGCAGAAAACCTCGCAATTGCACGACAGTGTCAGCTCGCCCTTCAGCGACCAGGCATCGGTAACCCGCAATTCTTCTTTCATGTCCATTCGCTTCCGCCTACATCACCGACATTACGATCATGCCGAAGCCCACCGCGACAAAGCCCAGGCCCAGCGCCTCGCTGAACCGCGCCGTGGCGCAGAGCTTCTCGACCGTCATCAGCACGCCGAGCACGGCCATCCAGATGACGTTCATCGTGCCGACCGAGAACATGAGGCACATCATCGCCCAGCAGCAGCCGAGACAGGTCATCCCCTGCCGGAGGCCAAGCCGCAGCACGCCGGCCCGCTCGGTGGTCCAGTTGGCGAAGAAAAACGGAAACGGCCGCTGGCAGAGCTTTAGGCAGGCCTGTTTGAGCGCGGAGAATTGATAGAGGCCGGCCCCGAGAAAAATCGTGCCGCCGACCAGCATCCCGACGCTTCCGTTGTCGAGCTGGCCCGCCCGCGCCAGCATCCATTGAAGCGCCGCCGCGGCGAGCGCGAAGCCGAGCCACACCGCGACATAGCCCGCGGTCAGGACAAGCGGCGACACCACTGGCTCGCGCTTGCGCGCCGCCGTGTCGGCAATCTCGGCATAGGTCAGGATCATTGGACCCGCGGTCGGCAGCATCATCGCCAGGGTCATCGCCGCCCACATCGGCACGGCCAGCGCCAGTTCGCCGAAGCCGGTAGCCGGATAGAGCCGGCACAGCGCCTCAATCGACCACGAACCGCCGGCCGGGCCCGCCGACATCAGCCCGAGCACGAGCCAGCCCAGCGCGGTCAGCGCGACGATACAGCCCAGCGCGATGCGCTTGGGCTGCGCCAAGGCCACCGACAGCCGGGTCTCGGCCGCCGACAGATGGGCCAGCGAATGCTCTTGGACGAAATCACTCACCGGAAAACGATAGCGCAAAGCCGCCGCATGCGGAATTGGCAGCTCGATCATGGTTTCCAGCCCCTCGTCTTGCCCGGCAAAACACGTTAGGAGACGCCTTGGAACCGCTGCGCGCCGGGAAAAGGATCATGGCGAAGCCGTTAACCGTCGAGGTGGCGATCGTGGGCGGCGGCCTTGCGGGGCTCACGGCGGCCATTGCACTCGCCTCCGCCGGCATCGAAACCGCGCTGATCGCACGCCGCGCCAACGCCGACCATCGCACCACCGCGCTACTGATCGGATCCGTGACCGCGCTTGACACGCTCGGCGCTTGGGCAGGCTGCGCGGCGCAGGCTGCCCCGCTCCGGGTGATGCGGATCGTCGATGCCACCATTCGTCTCGTGCGCGCGCCCGAGATCCGGTTCGCCGCGTCCGAGATCGGGCTCGAAGCCTTCGGCCACAACATCGAGAACCGGCATCTGCTCGCATCGCTCGACGACCGCGCGCGGTCGCTGTCGCCGCTCATCCGGTTCGAGGATGAAGCCCGCGCGGTCGAGACAAATGAATCCAGTGCAACGGTGACGCTCAAGGACGGCGCCAAAATTACCGCGCGGCTCGTGGTCGGTGCCGACGGACGCCGCTCGCTCTGCCGCACCGCCGCCGGCATCGAGAGCGACGGCCACGCATACCCCCAGACCGCGCTCACCTTCAACCTCGCGCATGCACGGGCGCATCAGGACACCTCCACCGAATTCCACACCGAGAGCGGGCCGTTCACGCTGGTGCCCTTGCCCGGCAATCGGTCGAGCCTGGTCTGCGTGGTCGAGCCCAGCGAGACCGAACGGATCGCCGCGCTCGACGAGGCCGCGCTTAACAACGAGATCGAGCAGCGCTCGCATTCGATCCACGGCAGGATTGCGGTCGAGCCCGGCCGCGGCGTGTTCCCGCTCGCGGTCGAAACGGCACGGACCTTCGGGAAGAGCCGCATCGCGCTCGTCGGCGAGGCCGCCCATCTCATTCCGCCGATCGGCGCGCAGGGCCTCAATCTCGGCCTGCGAGACGCAGCCTGCATCGGCGAGCTTGTAGTGTCGGCGCGCCGTGACGGCGGCGACGTCGGATCAAGCGATCTGCTCTCGCGCTACGACGCGCTGCGCCGCGCCGACGTGAAGAGCCGTACATTCGCGATCGACCTGCTCAATCGCACGCTGCTGTCCGATTTCCTCCCAATACAAAGCGCGCGGGGGTTCGGTCTTTATCTCATCGACCGGATCGGCCCCCTGCGCCGCGCCGTCATGCGCGAGGGCGTCGCTCCCGCGGCCTCGCAACCCCGTCTGATGCGCGGCGAGGCGTTGTAAGGCGTGACTTGGCACCCGCCGAAGGAGCGCTCCACCATTTCCGCATTGCCGACGGCGTGAGCGGCGGACAATCTCCAGCATGCCGGAAATGAACTTCATCATTGCGGTCGCGGGCTTTGCATTCGTGCTCGCGGGGTTCGTCAAGGGCGTGCTCGGCCAGGGCCTGCCGACCGTCGCGATCGGCCTGCTCAGCCTCGTCATGTCGCCGGGCGAAGCCGCCGCGCTGATCGTCATCCCGGCGCTCATCACAAACATCTGGCAGGGATGGTACGGACCATCGCTCATGCCGCTCCTCCGCAGGCTTTGGCCGACGTTGCTTGCGAGCTTTGTCGGCACCTTCGTCGCGACCGCGCTGGGGTTGAGCCTGCTCACGCCGGAGGCCGCGGCGCTGGCGCGCAAGGCGCTGGGCATCGCGCTCATCCTGTACGGCATCCTCGGCGTCTCGTGTATCCAGCTTCAGGTGCCGCCGCGGGTCGAGCCGTGGCTCGGCCCCGCAATGGGAGCTGCGAACGGCGCGGTCGCCACCGCCACCGGTGTGTTCATGGTGCCGGTGATTCCCTACATCCAGTCGCTCGGCCTTAACCGCGACGATCTCGTGCAGGCGCAAGGCATTTCGTTCACGGTCTCGACACTGGCGCTGACTTTCGTGCTGCTCGGCAACGGAACGCTGAATGCCGCCAATGCCGCGGGCTCGGCGGTGGCCATGCTGGTGACCTTCGTTGGCATGTTCCTCGGTCAATATGTGCGAAAGTTCGTGCACCCGGACGTATTTCGGTTCCTGTTCTTCGCCGGGATGCTGGCGCTCGGCGCGCACCTCGCCTTCTTGCGCTGAGATCAGATCTTGTCGGTGCCCAGCTTCGGCACCGCCTTGATCGCGCCGGGATCGTCGCGGAACTGCGGATCGACCGGCACCGGCAATGCCGGCATTGTCTGCCCCGTAGGCCCTTGGACCTTGTGCGCGAACAACCCGCGTTCGACAAAGTGCGGATCGCGCAGTGCCTCTTCGAGCGTCGCCATGATGGTGACGCAGCAATCGGCTGCGGCGAACAGCGGTCGCCATTCGGCAGCGCTCCGCTCGGCGATGATGGTGGCGACCGCGGCCTTGGTCTCCGCCGGATTGCGCCGGTCGTCGATCAATCCCGGCGCAAGCCCGATCGCCGCGGTAAAGGCGTCCCAGAACTTCTGTTCCAGCGCCGCGCAGCAGACGAGCTTGCCGTCGCTAGTCGGATACAGCTGGTAGCGCGGCGAACCGCCCGACAGCCGCGCGCCGCCCATGCCGGGAAATTCGCCCGTGGCATGACCCGAGGCGAGCGCGTGTCCGGCGAAGGTGAACATCGCATCGGTCATGGCGATGTCGAGATGGCAGCCCTGCCCGCTCCGGTCGCGCTGACGCAGCCCCAGAAGGATGTTCATCACCGCCGGCCACGTTCCGCCCGCAATGTCGGCGATCAGCGCCGGCGGCACCACCGGCCGGTCGAGCGGCCCGGGGTTGAGCGCCAGCAGTCCGGTGCGGCCGATGTAATTGAGATCGTGGCCAGCCTCGTCCGCGCGCGGCCCGCTCTGGCCGTAGCCGGTGATCGAGCAATAGACGAGCTTGCCGTTGATCGCCTTCACCGCATCGTAGCCAAGACCGAGCCGCGCCATCACGCCGGGACGGAATTGCTCCAGCAGGATGTCCGCGCGAACCAGCAACGGCATCAGCTTTTCGCGGTCGGCCCAGCGCTTCAAATCCAACACGAGGCTTTTCTTGCCGCGGTTGAGCAGCGAAAACATCGCGCTCTCGCCGTCGAAGCGCGGCTCGTAGTGACGCATGCCCTCGCCGCCCGGGCGCTCGATCTTGATCACCTCTGCGCCGGCCTCCGCCAGCATGAGCGTAGCGAGCGGCCCCGGCAGCAGCGTGGTGAAATCGAGTACGAGGAGTCCGGCGAGCGGTTGCATGGCTCTAGACATTCCGCATGATCCTTTCCGAAAATCGATGCCCACTCTTCGGGATCATGCACCTAACGAAACATAAGTTGCGTCAGGACGCCATGCTGCACCAGCCACATCACCGTGGTCAGCGTCGCGACCGAGACGAGCGTGCCGATCAGCACCGAGCCGGACGCGGGCTCCACCCAGGCGTCGTATTGGCGCGCCAGCACGAACACGTTGAGCGCCGGCGGCAGCGCCGCCATCAGCACCACCGTCTTCACCCAATCCGCGTCGAACGGCCCGAACGCCGTCATCAGGATCAGCGCAAGCACAAGATGAGCCACGAGCTTGATCAAAATCAGCGGCGGCACCTCCCACGGCACCCGCGTGAACGGTCGCAGCGCCACCGTCACGCCGAGCGTGAACAGCGCACAGGGAGCGGATGCGTTCTGGAGAAACTGCAGCAGCCGGTCGATCGCGACGGGCGCCTCGATATGGAGCGCCGCCGAGCGCCGTCGCGACCACGAACGGATGCAGCAGGATCTTGCGCGCTACCTCGAAGATCACGCGCGCA
>SHVN01000189.1 GCA_009694215.1 Xanthobacteraceae bacterium | reverse complement strand
CAGGCTGTCGGCGGCCGTGGCGGCAGCAGCCGCGGCGTCGCCCGGGGATTCGGCGGCGAGCCGCGGGCTGTCATTGCGGGGCGCGGCGGGGAGGTTGCCGGCGCCGGAAAACTTGAGCTCGTGCAGGGCGACGGTTTCAGAGAGCTGCTTGACCAAGGTTCCGAGCTCGGCGAGTTCGCCGGTGATTGACTTGGTCGCGGCGCGCGTCTTCTCGGCGGCATCGTCGATGATTTTGTCGCTCTGGCCTTCCATCGCCGCGGTCCGGCGGCCGAGCTCTGCCACCTGGCGCGTAAGGTTGCCGGTGCCGCGGGAAAGGTCGGAAATCTGGGCGCCGAGGTCGGAACGGTCGCGCGGCCGGCTGGTGACGGCGTTGTAGATCGCAAGCCCGGTCAGGACCGCGATCCCGACGATCATCGATTCGGAGGCATTGAGGCCGATGAGCAGGTAAAGCACCGCGCCGGCCGATGCGGCGATCAGCACCATGCAGACGACGATGAATATGGCACCAAGCCGCAACATCGACGCTTCCCAGCCCCGCAGCGATGATTCGCCCAATCGCGACAATGTTCATGAGCCTTGATCGGCGCGCAAGCGACCTGCGGTCATGGGGTTTGTTCCCGGTATTTTGCCGGGCTCCGGTCGCCCACGGGGGCATTTGCCCGTATAAGCGCGGAACCCTCGTCACCCCTGCGCCAGCCACGATGACCAAGGTAGCCAACGCCATCGAACAGCATCCCGCCGGGGCTTTCCTGGCGTTCCTGGCGCTGCATGCCCTGGTCTGGACGGCGCTGCCGGCGTTGTTTTTTCTCAATCTGCCGCTCGATCTGATCGAGGCCCGGGTGTACGGCCGCGAATGGCAGCTCGGCTACGACAAGCTGCCGCCGCTGCCGTGGTGGATGGTCGAGGCCACCTACAGGCTGTTCGGACCCGATCTGTTCTACTACGCGCTGTCCCAGGCGACGGTGCTTGCGGCCTTTGCCGTGATCTGGGTCATGGCCCGCCGGCTCGCCGGCGCCGTCGGCGCGCTGGTCGCGATCCTGATCATCGACGGCCTGCACTTTTTTACGTTCACCGCGCCGAAGTTCAATCACGACGTGGTCCAGCTGCCGTTCTGGGCGTTGACCGGTTTCGCCTACTGGGCGGCGCTCCGCCATGGCCGGATCGTGCATTGGCTGTTGCTCGGGCTCGGCATCGGGATGGCCGTATGGGCGAAGTATTTCATCGTGGTGCTGGTCGCGCCGCTCGCGTTGTTCGTGCTGTTTGACCGCGACGCGCGCAAGGCGCTCGCCACACCGGGCCCGTATATCGCCGGCGCCATCGCGCTCGTGGTGACGGTGCCGCATCTCCTGTGGCTCGTTCAGAACGATTTCCTGCCCTTCGCCTATGCCGACGCGCGGGCGCTGCACTTCAAGGGGCCGCTCGACTACCTGACCAGGCCGCCCCTGTTCCTGCTGTCGCAGCTGGGCTTCCTGGTGCCGTCGCTGCTGATCGCGGCGCCCTATCTGCGGCGCGACGCAAAAGCGCCGCAAGGCGCGTCTTATGCTGCCGACGCATTCGATCGCCGTATCGTCACGCTCCTGGCGTTCGGGCCGGTGGCGGCGGTCGTGCTGCTGTCGCTCGCGACCGGGCGGGACGCGGTGCCGATGTGGGGCTACCCGCTGTGGCTGTTCCTGGGGCTTTGGATCGTGCTGCACGCGCGGGTCGTCGAGCGCGTCACGCTGGCGCGCATCGCGTTCCTGTGGGGCGCGATCTTCACCGTCACCGTCGCGGTGTTCGTGGTTGCCTACGCGGTGCAGCCGCGCGTCAAACCGCGATATGTCGCGGTGCTGTTTCCCGGCGACCGGCTCGGCCAGGATATCTCGCGCCGCTACCGCGCCATGACCGGCCAGCCGCTCGCCTATGTGATCGGCGGCATGTGGGACGGCGGCAACATCGGCCATTACGCGCCCGAGCATCCGCGCGTTCTGATCGATGGCCGGCCGTCGCGCGCGCCGTGGATCGATCTCGGCGACCTGCTGGCGCGGGGTGCCGTCGCGGTCTGGACCGATGGCAATCCGAACGTGCTGCCAGTGCGTTTCCGCGCCATTGCCGAGGACGCGGAGATCCAGCCCGGTTTTGCGCTGCCGATGCGGCTGGGCGAGGGCACCGTGACGGTCGGCTGGGCGGTGCTGCGGCCGCGGCCGGTGGTGGCGCGGTCTACGCCAGCGCCTTGATGACGTTTCCGACCTTCTGGAAAATCTCGCCGATCTGGCTCTCGCTCACGATCAGCGGCGGCGTCACCGCGATCGAGTCGCCGACGATGCGGAACATGATGCCCTCGTCGTGGAAGCCGCGCTCCATCGCCTCGTAGCCGCGTTTTCCCACGGCGTCGGGCCGCGAGGCGAGGTCGACGGCGGCAGTGAGGCCGACGCAGCGGATGTCGAGCACGCGCGGCAGGCCCTTCAGCGTCATCGCCGCGTCGTACCAGAACGGCTCGATCTTCTTGGATCGCGCGAACAAATCCTCGTCGCGATAAAGGTCGAGCGCGGCGAGGCCCGCCGCGCAGGCGAGCGGATGCGCCGAATAGGTGTAGCCGTGGAAGAACTCCACGACATGCTCCGGCCCGTGCATGAAGGCGTCGTGGATGCCCTTGCGGCAAATGACGCCGCCCATCGGCACGCTGCCGGAGGTGACACCCTTGGCGAAGGTGATCATGTCGGGGACGACGCCGTAGCGTTCTGCGGCGAAGGCATGGCCGAGCCGGCCGAAGCCGGTGATGACCTCGTCGAAGATCAAAAGGATGCCGTACTTGTCGCAGATCGCGCGCAGCCGTTCGAGATAGCCCTTGGGCGCGGGCAGCACCGCGGTCGAGCCCGCCATCGGTTCGACGATGACGGCGGCGATGGTGCTGTCGGAATGCAGCGCGACAATGCGCTCCAGCTCGTCGGCGAGGTGCGCGCCCCACTCCGGCTCGCCCTTAGAGAACGCCTGCTGCTCGCGGTTGTAGGTGTGCGGCAGGTGGTCGACGCCCGGCAGCATCGCGCCGAACGCCTTTCTATTGTTGGCCAGGCCCCCGACCGCCATGCCGCCGAAGCCGACGCCGTGATAGCCGCGCTCGCGGCCGATGAAACGGGTGCGCTGGCCCTGGCCCTTCGCCACCCAATAGGCGAGCGCGATCTTCATCGCGGTATCGGCGGCCTCCGAGCCGGAGTTGCAGAAGAACACATGGTCGAGGTCGCCCGGAGCGAGCGCCGCGATCCGGCTCGCCAATTCGAAGGCGCGCGGGTGGCCGAACTGGAAGGTCGGCGCGAAATCGAGTTCGGCCGCCTGGGCCTGGATCGCCCGCACAATCGGGTCGCGGTTGTGGCCGGCGTTGGTGCACCAGAGGCCGGCCGCGCCATCGAGGATCGGGCGGCCCTCCGGGGTGTAATAGTGCATGTCCTTGGCGCGGGCGATCAGCCGGGGCCGGGCCTTGAAGGCGCGGTTCGCCGTGAACGGCATGAAGAAGGCTTCGAGGTCGTTCGGCACCGCGGAGGTGAGTGAGCTTTTCTGTGCCTGGGCCATGAAACGCCTCGCTGTCTGGATCGACGCAAGGATTATCCGCTTTCGCGGATAATGACAAAAGAGGGGGTGGCTGCTACCAAACCCGCACAATTGGCTGATTTGAATCGGGCGAATGGCCGACAAACCCAACAAGCTGAAGGCACGGTTGCCGCGCGGGCTCGCTGACCGGGGCCCAGCCGAGATCGCCGCCACGCGCCGCATGATCGAGGCGATTCGCACGGTCTATGAGCGCTACGGCTTCGACCCGGTGGAGACGCCCGAGATCGAATACACCGATGCGCTCGGCAAATTCCTGCCCGACCAGGACCGGCCGAACGAGGGCGTGTTCTCGTTCCAGGACGACGACGAGCAGTGGTTGAGCCTGCGCTATGACCTCACCGCGCCGCTCGCGCGATATGTGGCGGAGAATTTCCAGAACATCGCGCTGCCGTATCGCAGCTATCGCTTCGGATGGGTGTTCCGGAACGAGAAGCCCGGCCCGGGGCGCTTCCGCCAGTTCATGCAGTTTGACGCCGATACGGTGGGCGCTGCGACGATGGCCGCCGATGCCGAGATTTGCATGATGGCGGCGGATACGATGGAAGCTTTAGGCATCGCACGCGGTCAGTATGTGGTGAAGGTGAACAATCGCAAAGTTCTTGACGGAGTGATGGGTGCCGTAGGCCTCGCAGGCGAAGAGCATGCCGCAACGCGTCTTTCTGTTTTGCGCACCATCGACAAGTTGGATCGACTGGGGATCGACGCTGTTGAATTTCTGCTTGGCCCAGGACGCGAGGACGATTCAGGAGACTTCACCAAAGGAGCGGGGCTGACCGATCTTCAAATTACCCGAGTCATCAATTTTACTGGCTGGGGCGAACATGGCTCTGGATCCAAAAGTCTCGCATCAGCAAACGAAGTAACCATTGCCAACTTTGAGACAGCAGTCGCAGGCAATGCGCTTGGCGAGGAGGGCGTTGCGGAACTTACTGTCATCAAAGACTTGGTTGCTGCGGCAGGTTACAACGATGGAAGGATTGTCATCGATCCCTCAGTCGTCCGCGGCCTCGAGTACTACACCGGCCCGGTCTACGAGGTTGAACTCCTCCTCGACACCAAGGACGAAAAGGGCCGCCCGGTTCGCTTCGGCTCGGTCGGTGGCGGCGGGCGCTACGACGGCCTCGTCTCGCGCTTTCGTGGTCAGCCCGTGCCGGCCACTGGTTTCTCCATCGGCGTGTCGCGCCTGCAGGCGGCGCTGACGCTGCTCGGCAAGCTCGACACCAAACCGGGCCCCGGCCCGGTGCTGGTCACCGTGTTGGACCATGATCGCGTCCCCGCCTACCAGAAGATGGTCGCGGCGCTTCGCAAGGCCGGCATCCGCGCCGAGCTTTATCTTGGCAGTCGGAACCACAGCGTCGGCCAGCAGCTCAAATACGCCGACCGGCGCAACAGCCCCTGCGCGGTCATCCAGGGCGGCGACGAGAAGGCCAAAGGCGAGTTGCAGATCAAGGACTTGATCCTGGGCGGCGCGCTGACCGCCATCAAGGATCGCGACGAATATCTGAAGAAGCAGGCCGAGGCGCAGTTCGCGGTCGCCGAGGACAAGCTGGTCGAAGCCGTGCGCCAGGTGCTTTCGCGCCACGGCGTCGCGTGGGGTTAACCACGGACTTGAAATTCGGCCCGAACTGCCGGGCCCGGTCGTTTTCCCGCCGCTTTCGCCTGCTACGAAATTTCCGACAGCCCGGTGGAACAATTTTGTGCACCGGGTATTTTCCTTGCGTTCAAGCAAAAAAATCTTCTAGGGAGGTAGTTATGGGTTCCCCCTGGGAAACCGCCATCCAGCAAGCGATGAAGCGGCACAGCGGAAGCCACCGGGCGGTTCCGAAGTCGGTGCAATCCAAGCCCTTGGTGAATGAGCGGCCGGCCAGCGCCGCGCCGCCCGATGCCCCAAAGC
>SHVN01000029.1 GCA_009694215.1 Xanthobacteraceae bacterium | reverse complement strand
CGTCCGGCCGGGGCAGGCTTCCGGTGTGGGTGGTCAGGAAGCGTTCGGTGCTGCGCCGCACGGCTCTTGGACCTTTGCTCTTGGCCCTTTCTGGCCCGGCCGGAGCTTAGAACCTATCCACCGCCAGCCGCCAGATTGAACTTGTGATGGGCCATTTGGCATGCAATCTTTATGTCTCTTTCAATGGAGGGGGTACCCATAATGAAGTCTATTACCAAGTTTCTGCTCGCTGGCGCTGTCGCGGTGGCGGTGATCGCAATTTCGGCCGCGCCGTCCGAAGCTGCCAAGAAGAAGGCGAAGGCGGAAGCGCCGTGCATGGCGGGCATGCTTTGCACTTCGGCAGAAACCAGCTTCGGCTGGAGCAAGGTCATGATCTGCGGCGGCGACGGCAAGTGGTACCAGGCGCTCTTTACGCCGTGGTGCGTGACCGGCGGCATCTGCCCGATGGCCTGCAGATAAGCCGTTTCGGCGGTCTGCAAGTGCGACTCCTCTGAGATCGGTTCCTCCCGCAGCGATGTGGGAGGAGCCGATATTTGTTGCGTGGGCCTCCGGCCGGCGGATCCTGGGGAGGGGCAGCGGACCCCCTTTTCTGTTCTGGTTGGCCGTTTGACAGGTCGGGGCGGGCTCCTTATGAACCAGCCAAACGCCAACCGACGGGATTGTTATGAAAGTTCGTAATTCATTGAAATCGCTGCGTGGCCGGCACCGCGACAACAAGATTGTCCGGCGCAAGGGCAGGGTCTATGTGATCAACAAGACCCACCCCCGCTTCAAGGCCCGCCAAGGCTAAGTGCCCGAAGGCTGGGCGACCGAAGGCTTAATCCCAAAGTCTGAACCTCAAAAGGCGGAAGGCGGGCCGGCCAGGCCGCCCGCGCATCGGGCAGTCTTTGCCGCTTTTGCCATCTTGCCGCCGCGCGGCAGGGGTTTAGATTTAAAGCCATGAGCCTGCGATTCTCCAGATCGGTGCTGATGTCGGCTGCGGCGCTCATGCTGCTGGCGCCGGCGGCATCGGCGCAGGTCGTGGCGCCGCCCAGCCTGCCGCAGGGCCAGGCGATCGAGCCGATGCAGCCGCCGAAGGATCTGCCGCGTCCCCAGCGCGGCGACCGCACCCGCAATCTCGAGTTCCTGTTCGGCGCCTTGAAAGCGGCCCCCGATGCCGAGAGCGCAAAGCAGGTCGAAAACCGCATCTGGGCGCTCTGGCTCGCTTCCGGCAGCGACACCGCCAATCTGCTGATGTCCCGCGCCAAGACCGCCATCGACGCCAACGATCTCGACCTTGCCATCGAGCTGCTCGACGCCATCGTCAAGATCAAGCCGGATTACATCGAGGCCTGGAACCGCCGCGCCACCATCCGCTACATGCGCAAGGAGTTTGGCCAGTCGATGGAGGACATCCGGCAGGTGCTGAAGCTGGAGCCGCGCCATTTCGGCGCCATGTCGGGGCTCGGCATGATCCTCCAGGAGTTCGGCGACGAAAAGCGAGCGCTCGACGTGTTCCGCCGCGCGCTCGAGATCAACCCGCACCTGCCGAAGATCTCCGAGACGGTCAAGACCTTGAGCGAGAAGGTTGACGGCAGGGACGTCTGATCGCCGGGCGTTTGAGCGGCGCTTTTCCCTAGTGCTTCCGCGCGTCGACCAGGTAGCAGAAGATATTGGTCTCGCCGAGCTTCCGGCACGCCTCCAGGCGGTGCAGGCCCTCCACCAGAATGAAACGCTCGCCGTCGCGGCGCACCAGGATCGGCGTCTGCTGGCCGGCCTGCAGGATGTTCGCGGCGAGCTCATCGACGGTCTTGGGATTGAGCTCCGTCCGGCGTTTGACCGGGACGTAGATGCTTGCGATCGGAAAAGATTCGCGCCTCATCATGGCCGGGCATCCCTGCAGCACGATTGACGAAAAATCCCGCCCGGGCGTTCGGTCCTGGGCGGGATCGCATTCGAAACGCAAGCCTCGACCCGATCGGGGGCCGGAGTTCTAGAACGACCGCCGTGGCCCGGCGCGATCGCCGCCCATGCCTCCGCCGCCGCCCATGCCGCCACCCGCGCCGCCGCGCTGTCCCATCATCGCCTTCTTCTTGTCGTCCATCAGCTTCTTCTTCGGATCGGCGATGAGGCCTTCGCGCACCATCTTCTTGCGCGCGAGCTTGCGCGCCCGGCGGATCGCTTCGCCCTTTTCCCGATTTTTCTTCTCGGAGGGCTTTTCGTAGGACTTGCGCTGCTTCATCTCGCGAAACACGCCTTCGCGCTGCATTTTCTTTTTCAGGACGCGAAGGGCCTGATCGATGTTGTTGTCGCGAACGAGAACCTGCAAGGGATGTCCTTTCTTGGTTGGATGAGTGGGCCGTGACGCCGCCGGCGTTCAGCCCGGTTCCGAAGTCGAGAGACGCACGAAGTCTTCAAGCACCCTGGCGATCAGCAGTTGCCGCCGCGGGTCCTGCGCGGTCGGCGCGCTGGCAAACAGCGAGAGCAGATAGCGCGCCTTGTCCGCGGCATCGGCCCAGGTCAGCGCCGGAGTGGCGAGCAGTTGCTCCTCCAGCTCCTTCTGGCGGCTGCGCAGCAATTCTTCGTTGGCGGCAACCTCCGACATGAGCCGCCGCAGCTCGGTCGCCTTCTGCGCGGCCATGCCGCGGCGCATGTCGAGCTCGATCGTCTCCTTGGTCATTGCGGCCCTTGGCATCGTGCAAATGATTGGCTCAGAAGTCCTGATTAAGCTCGTTTTCCATGGCGATGCGCTCATGCGCTTCGCTCGGGCTCTTGATGCGGTATTGCGAGAGGCCGCCTTCCGACGGCAGCAGCTTGATGATCTTGAAGCTGGCGGTCGAGCCGGAGCGGCGCGCGGTGCTCTGGTTGTATCGAACGCTTTGGCCGACCTTGAACCTGTGCATCGCCTCTCCAAATCGCCGCAAAATGCGAACTTCCCCGGCTGCGCCTGCCAGGTTGCAAGCGTCAGGTTCGAGGCCGCATTGATGGATTGGGGGCGCAGTGCGCGCCGCCCATCGAACTATGCGCGCATTTGCCACGAAAGTCGAGCCCAATCGCCCGATTCCGGCCATTCGTCCCCGAAAGCGGGTGTTTTGGAGCAAGGCCGTCAGGCGATGTTAATCGGCAGGCCCTACGGTCGTCCCGGCAAAGTCCTCTCATTCCGTCATGGCCGCGCCTGCGCCGATGCCTTGGCATCGCGCAGCGAAGGAGACGGCGTGCGAGGGCCGATCGGTTGTCTGGGACGCGGGAGCCTGGTCGATGAAGAAGGCCTTGCCGGAGAAGATGTTCGTCGACGATCAGTCCCGGCTGAGCGCGCTGCGTTCCTGGGTGCTGGATCAGGGCGTCACCGAGATCGAGATGAGCGAGCGGCAGTTCTGGAACTTCGCCGGCCTGCAGCCGCTCGCCGAGAAGCCGTGGGTCACGTTCATGGGCCGCCAGGTGCGCGTGCCCAACATGCCGGAGGACGCGCAGAAGTGTCTCGGCGTGTACGACCCGCAGCGGCCGGGCGTGATCTAGGCGCCTGCTCCAACCGCCTCTCGGTATCCGCCGCCTTTCCGATTGCGCAATGACGTTCCGTTTGCGGAGCGGAGCATAATGCGCTAATGAGACGATGCGGGGCTTTCGACGGTCGCCCCGTTCTTGCAGGCATCTGGGCCCAAGCACCGTCTCCTTCGCAAGGAGGGGACAATGTTTGCTGGGCCCTAATTTTTTGAATCGCTGACTGACATTGGAAAGCAGGAGAAATCGCGGCCTCCCCTCAAGATGGACCTCGCCATCCAAGCGCTGCTCGCCTCGAACGGGGGGAGCGAGCCATGGATGGCATTGTTCTCGGACTATTTCTTCTCGCTGCGTTTGTCGGTGGTTTAGCATCCGGTCTGGCCGGATTTGCCATGGGCTTTATCGTGTCCGCCATATGGCTCCACCTGATCACACCGATCCAAACGACCACGCTGATCGTCGGCTATAGAGCCGGTCCCGCAAATCTGCACAGGACGATAAGTGGAGTTTCTGCCTGACGGCGGGCACGCTGTGGCCCGCGAATCAGGAGAGACCATGAGCAGACGACCGCGCCGGAACCACACACCGGCCTTCACGGCGAAGGTGGCACTTGCGGCCATCAAGGGCGACCGAACGGTGGCGCAGCTTGCGGAGCAGTTCGACGTCCACCCCAATCAGGTAGCATCGTGGAAGGCGCAGCTTGAGGGCGCGGCTGCCGATGTCTGCGGATTCCGAAGATTGCGGCCATGCAATCCGATTGAACGCGGCTACGCGTTCCGATCGAAGGCAGCCACCTTTTCCGATGAAGGCGACCGGGCTCCATTGCCGGCAGGGTGATTTGGGTCAGGATTTCTTTTCGACGTCAAGACTGGCGTTTTGGGCAGTGATCTTTCGCATGCTGTCTCCCCTTATTACGAGGCGGTGTGCGTTGTGGACGAGACGGTCGAGAACGGCGTCGGCGATGGTGGGATCTGCGATCACCTCATGCCAGTGATCGACTGGGACCTGGCTTGTGATGATGGTCGATCCGCGCTGGTGCCGGTCATCGACGATCTCAAGAATATAGCGACGCTGTTCGCCGGTGAGCGGAGCCAGTCCCCAGTCGTCGAGGATGAGGAGTTCGACCCGCGACAGCGCCTTGAGCAGGCGTGCATGGCGTCCATCGCCGCGTGCCAGCGCGAGGGCCTCGAACAGCCGCGGCATGTGATGGTAGAGGACGGAACGGTTATCATGGCATGCTTTGTGGCCCAGCGCGCATGCGATCCAGCTCTTGCCGACGCCGGTGGGGCCGGTGATGAGCAGGTTCTGCTTGCGCGCAATCCAGTCACCATCGACGAGCTTGGCGAAGAATGCGCGCTCGATACCGTGGGGGCGTGAGCCTGCCGCGGCCTAATCCGCCGCGTCTGCGCCGACAAACGCGATGCGGATCATGTTGGTCGCGCCGGGCGTGCCGAGCGGCACGCCGGCGACGATGATCACACGGCGGCCGGCCTTGGCGAAACCGTCCTTGAACGCGAGACGGCAGGCGCGCTCCACCATGTCGGCGGTATCGCGGGCGTCTTCCGTCACGATGCAGTGGATACCCCAGGCAACCGAGAGCTTGCGGCCGGTGGCGAGGTTGGGCGACAGCGCCACGATCGGCACCTGCGGCCGCTCGCGCGCGACGCGAAGCCCGGTCGCGCCCGAGCTGGTCCAGCAGATGATCGCCGAAAGGTCGAGCGTCTCGGCGATCTGCCGGGTGGCCGCGGCGATCGCGTCGGCGCCGGTCGCCTCGGGCTCGGCGTGCTGCGCCTTCATGATCGCATGGTAGGTATCCTCGCTCTCCACCTCCTCGGCGATGCGGTTCATGGTCGAGACCGCCTCGACGGGGAATTGCCCGGCCGCCGATTCCGCCGACAGCATCACCGCGTCGGCGCCGTCGAAGATCGCGGTCGCGACGTCGGACACTTCGGCGCGGGTCGGCACCGGGCTCGATATCATGCTTTCCAGCATCTGCGTTGCCACCACCACCGGCTTGCCGGCGCGGCGGGCGATGCGGGTGATCTGCTTCTGGATGCCCGGCACCTTCTCCAGCGGCATTTCCACGCCGAGATCGCCACGCGCTACCATCAGCGCGTCGGCGACGTCGATGATCTCGTCGAGGCGCAGCACCGCCTGCGGCTTCTCGATCTTGGCCATCACCGCGGCGCGGCCGCGGGTGATCTTCTTGGCCTCGGCGATGTCCTCGGGGCGCTGCACGAACGACAGGCCGATCCAGTCGACGTTGGCGTCGAGCGCGGCGTCGAGGTCGGAGCGGTCCTTCGGGGTGAGCGCCGAGAACGGCAGGATCGAGTCGGGTAGGCTGACGCCCTTACGATCGCTGAGCTTGCCTCCGACCACGACGCGCACCGTGATCTTCTGCTTGCCCGCCTCGGTCGCGACCAGGCGGATCTTGCCGTCGTCGAGCAGGAGCGTGTGGCCGGCCTGCACGCCTTCGAAGATTTCCGGATGTGGCAGGTGCACGCGCGTAGCGTCGCCGGGTGCGGGGTTGGCGTCGAATGTGAAGGCCGCGCCGTTGTCGAGCATGGCGGAGCCGCCGGCGAAGGCGCCGACGCGCAGCTTCGGCCCCTGCAGATCGACCAGGATGCCGATCGGCCGGTTGTGGTTCTTCTCGACCTGGCGGATCGCCGCGACCAGCTCGCGCATCCGGTCGTGCGGCGTGTGGCTCATGTTGATGCGGAACACGTCGGCGCCGGCTTCGAACAGGCGCGCGATCATCTCGGCGCTGCCGGAGGTGGGACCCAGCGTGGCGACAACCTTGGTGCGGCGCAGGCGTCTCATCGGGCAGGGGCCCTCGGCACTTGTGAGGGCGACTGCCGGCCCGGCGTCGGCAACATGGGTGTGCCCGGCGTGAGCGGGCGCTGCTGCGGACCTTCCGTCGTCTCGGTGAGCTGCACCGTCCAGGTGCGCTGTTCGCCGGTGTCGACCTCGAAGAAGCCGGTGCGGTCGAAGCCGCGCGCCAGACAGTCCTGGGTGCCCTTGATGGTGAACTCCTTGTCGCGGGTGCACATGGTGGCCTGTCCCGACCATTCGCCGCCGCGGTCGTAGTCGATTGCGTAGATATAGTAGAAGCGCGCGATCAGCGTGCCCTTGAGCATCGTCTCGCAGGAGCGCGCCGAAAGATTCCACCAGCCTTCGGTGACCCAGGCTCCGTCGGTATCCTTGTAGCCGATGGTGACGCCCACGCGGCTGCCCGTGTTGTTGCACAGATAAAAGTCGGCCGACGCGGGCGCCGGTGCCAGCGCGAATGCTGCCGCGACCAGCAGGTGTCGGCAAGGCGCGAAACAAGACGTGAAAGCGGGGAAGGGCAAGGCGCTCGTTACCTTCTTGCAGGCGGGTATCGCGTGAAGGCTTACGGCCTGTCAACGACGATGGCGCGAAAATCGTTCACGTTGGTCCAGGTCGGGCCGGTTTGGACCAGGTCGCCCAGGCGGGTGAAAAAGCCCGTGGAATCGTTGTCCGAGAGAAAATGGGTCGGATCGAGGCCGAGAGACCGCGCTTTTTGCAGCGTATTTTCGTCGACCACGGCGCCGGCCGGATCGTCCGCCGAGCCCGCCCCGCCGTCGGTGCCGTCGGTGTCGCCGGCGAGCGCGGCGATCCCCGGTGCGCCCTTGAGGGCCACGGCGAGCGCCAGGGCATATTCCTGGTTCGGGCCGCCCCGGCCCCGGCCGCGGATGGTGACCGTCAGTTCGCCGCCGGAGAGGATCACCGCGCGCCGTCCCTCCTTTTGCAGGGCCAGCGCGTGAGCAGCATGTTCGGCGGCGATTTTGCGGGCTTCACCCTCGATACGGTTGCCGAACATGATCGGCTCATAGCCGAACAAGCGTGCTTCGCGCTCGGCCGCCCGGAAGGCGTCGGCCGGCCGCGCGACCAGCTTGTATTCGGTCGAGGCGAAAACCGGGTCGCCGGGCTTGGGGGATTCATTGTCTGGATTGGCCAGTGCTCGCGTCACGAGCGGCGGAAGTTCGAGCTTGTAGCGCGTTACGATGGCGCGAGCATCCGCGAGCGTCGTCGGATCGGGCACCGTCGGCCCCGAGCCGATCACGGCCGGATCATCGCCCGGCACGTCGGAAATGGCCAGCGTGAGCAGGCGTGCTCGCTGCGCGAGCTTGGCCAGGCGCCCGCCCTTGATGCGCGAGAGATGCTTTCGCACCGTGTTGATTTCGCCGATGTTTGCCCCTGAACGCAGCAGTTCGCGCGTGAGCGCCTGCTTGTCGGCAAGCGTCAGTCCTTCCGCCGGTGCGATCCAGTTGGCCGACGCGCCGCCCGAAAGCAGCACCAGCACCAGGTCCTCCGATCCCGCGCGTTCGGCGAGCCTTAGCGCCCGATCGGCGGCTTTCAGCCCCGCTTCATTGGGGATCGGATGCCCCGCCTCGATCATCGGAATCAATTTGGTGGGCCGCCCATAGCCGTGGCGGGCCACGGCTACGCCGGTCAAGCGACTTGGCTCAAATCGCATTGGTGCGATGTAGAAGGCTTCCGCCGCTTCCGCCATGGAACCCGCGGCCTTGCCGGCGGCGAGTATGATCAGTCGGCCGCTGCGGGGCGGCGGGGGTAGGTGTGGCGGCAGGCAGGACGAGGGGTGCGCCGCCGCTATTGCAGTGCGAAATAGCCCGTCTAGGAATGCCCTTGCCGTCATGCCGCCCCAAATCTTCAAGTGCTGCGCTGTGCCATTCCGGACACTTTATCGCACGGCAAGGCTGCCCACCCGGATGCAAGCTGGTTATAATGCTTCAAAAGAAGTTTTGATGGAGAGGAACGTGCCGGCGCCAAGCTGGCCTCAGCTTCAAGAATCACGGACGACGCGCGCGTGTCGCTCGGGGCGACCGGCGTGCAACGTCCATTCAATCCAAG
Organism: Xanthobacteraceae bacterium; assembly: GCA_009694215.1. Classification (GTDB taxonomy): domain Bacteria; phylum Pseudomonadota; class Alphaproteobacteria; order Rhizobiales; family Xanthobacteraceae; genus Z2-YC6860. The sequence goes on along the minus strand of SHVN01000029.1, from coordinate 19,652 downwards.
GGAGGGAACGTTATGGCGGTCGCGTTTTCGGTCAATGGCACGGCACAGAGCGTCGAGGTCGACGTCAACACGCCGCTGCTCTGAGTGGTGCGCGAGCATCTGAAACTCACCGGCACCAAATTCGGTTGCGGCTCGGGCCTGTGCGGTGCGTGCACGGTTCATGTCGATGGCAGGGCGGTGCGCTCCTGCCAGACCACGATGTCGGAGGTCGCGGGTAAGAAGGTCACCACCATTGAAGGCCTGTCGCCCACAAGCTCGCATCCGCTGCAGAAGGCATTCATCGCCGAGCAGGTGCCGCAATGCGGGTACTGCACGTCCGGGCAGATCATGCAGGCGGCCGAGTTGTTGCAGAAAAACAAGAAGCCCTCGCGCGAGCAGATTGTCGCCCATATGGACGGAAATATCTGCCGCTGCGGGACCTATCCGCGCATCGTGCGGGCTATCCAACGCGCCGCGAAGGAGGCCTGATCATGAACAAGCCCATCATTGAAAATCTCGACCTCTCCCGCCGCGGTTTCGTCAAAGGCGCGGTCGGCTTGAGCTTCTCGTTCGCGCTTGGCGGCGTGCTGCTCGGCCGTCCTTCGGAGGTGTACGCAGCCGAAGGCGCCAAGCTCAACGCCTATGTGACGATCGCCGCCGACAACACCATCACCATCCTGTGCCCGACCTCGGAGATGGGGCAGGGCGTGCTCACGGCCCTGCCGCTCATTCTCGCGGAAGAGCTCGACGCCGACTGGTCGAAGGTGAAATGCGAGCTCGCCACCGGCAATCCCAGACTCTACGGCGGCGCGCACAAGATGTTCCCGGGCGCCCAGGTGACGCTCGCGAGCGTCTCGGTGCCGGCCTACTACATGCCGCTGCGCACCGCCGGCGCCCAGGCCCGCAAGGTGCTGCTCGACAACGTCGCGGCCGAATGGAAGGTGCCGGTCGGGGAACTGACCACCGACAAGAGCATGGTGATCCATGCCAAGTCTAAGCGCCGCATCTCCTACGGCGACGTCGTCAAGTTCGCCAAGGTCCCGGCCGAATTGCCGAAGATCGCCGAAGGCGACCTCAAGAAGCCCGGCCAATTCAAGCTGATCGGCAGGAAGGACATCAAGCGCGTCGACGTGCCGTCGAAGGTCAACGGCACCGCCAAGTACGGCATCGACGTTCAGGTGCCGGGCATGGTCTATGCCTCGCTGATGCATGCGCCGATGGACGGCGTGAAGGTCGCGAGCGTTAACGCCGACGACGTCAAGAAGATCAAGGGCGTCACGCACGTTCTCTCGCTGCCGTTCGGCGTGGCGGTGGTGGCCGACACGGTGGAAGCCAGCCGCGCCGGCCGCATGGCCCTGAAGGTCGAGTGGGACACCAAGGACGCCAAGGCCGCGCCGTTCGACTCCGAGAAGGCCAAGGAGGAGTACGCCCGCAAGGCCAAGGATCCCGCCTCGGAGGCCATGGAGGCGTTCAAGACCGGCGATGCCGACAAGGCGCTTGCCGGCGCCGCCCGGACGCTGGAGGCCCTCTACTGGTCCGAGCACACCTATCACGCCCAGATGGAGCCGATGAACGCCGTCGCCAAGATTGCGGATGACGGGCAGTCGGCGGAAATCTGGGTCGGTACCCAGGTGCTGCCGCTTGCGTCCGCGGTGGTCGCGGGCGTGCTCAAGACCACACCGGACAAGATCAAGATCCACCCGCAACTGCTCGGCGGCGGTTTCGGCCGGCGCATCTGGCCGGACGCGCCGGTGCAGGCGACGGTGATCGCCAATATCGTCAAGAAGCCGGTGAAGCTGATGCTCACCCGCGAGGATGACATCATGGCCGCGCGCCCGCGGCCGATGACGCATCACGTCATGAAGGCCGGCCTTGACGATAAGAAGAACCTGGTGAGCTGGCATCACCGGATCGTCGCCGAGAACGTGGATGCGGTGGCGGCGCCGCCGCGCTTTGCGGCCACCAAGGGCCGCGACTACATCGGCTGGGTCGGGATGAGCCAGGACTTCTACAATATCCCGAACCTCAAGGCCGACGCGATCCGCGAGCAACGCGGCATGCGCGTGCATGCCTGGCGCGGTATCGGCGCGGGCTACAACAAGTTCGTCAGCGAGTCCTTCCTCGACGAGGTCGCGGCGGCGAGGGGCGTCGATCCCTTCGACTACCGGCTGGAGCTGACGAAGAATCACCCGCGCGCGCAGGCCGTCATCAAGACCGTGGCGGCGATGTCGGACTACAAGCGCAAGCGCCCGGGCCGCGGCCTCGGCATCGCCTTCTCCGACTATCACGACACACTGACGGCGGGCGTTGCCGAGGTGTCGGTGGATAAGGCGACCGGCAAGATCAAGGTCCACAACTACTGGATCGCGGTCGATCCGGGCCTCGTGATCCAGCCGGAAAACGCCCAGGCGCAGATCGAAAGCGCGATCGTCTACGGGCTCTCCGGCGCGTTGTCGGAGGAACTGTCGATGAAGGGCGGCGCGATCCAGCAGTCGAACTTCAACGACTATCATGTGTTGCGCATGAGCGACATGCCGGAGCTGCACATCAAGATCATCGCCACCAACAACCCGCCCACCGGCATGGGCGAGGTCGGCATTCCTACGGTCGCGCCGGCCATCGGCAACGCGGTGGCGCAACTCACTGGCAAGCGGCTCCGCCATTTGCCGATGTCAGCGGATCGGGTGAAGAAGGCGCTGGCGTAACGTTAGCAATCGCCCAACGATACCCGCCGCGTCCCGCCGGGGACGTGGCGGGCTTCTTTTTCTGGGCTATGGCGTGAGGGCTGCCGCGGGAATATCTTGAAGGCAACGAAGGAGCATCCCATGGACGATAAGACCCAGACCGAGCTTGAAGCAGCCGTGTACCGGCGCCTGGTCGAGCACCTGCGCAGCCGCACCGACGTGCAGAACATCGACATGATGAATCTCGCAGGCTTCTGCCGCAATTGCCTCTCCAACTGGATGAAGGACGCCGCCGACGCCAAGGGCATCCCGATGTCCAAGGACCAGAGCCGCGAAATCGTCTACGGCGAGCCGTTCGAGCAGTGGAAGGCGAAGCACCAGAAGGAGACATCGCCGGACAAGAAGGCGGCGTTCGAGAAGGTTTCGGTCGCGCATAAGCACTGAACGCATCGCTGTCCGCAGCGCCCTATCAACTCGTCATGGCCGGGCTTGTCCCGGCCATCCACGTCTTTAGGATCGCTGGGAACAAGGAAGACGTGGATGCCCGGCACAAGGCCGGGCATGGCGCGGGAAGGCGGTGTAGGTCACAGTGTCCACGCTTCTCTTCAAGAACATCGGCGAATTCTTCACGGGCGATATCGCTCGGCCGCAGGCGCCTGTAACGTCGCTGCTGGTTGATGGCAGCAAAATCGCGGCGCTCGATCCGCCCGCCGACACCCCGGCCGATGCCGTGCTCGACGCGGGCGGCAGCGCCGTCATGCCGGGCCTCGTCGATGGCCACGTCCATCCGGTGTTCGGCGAATGGACGCCGACCCAGGACACCATCGGCTGGATCGGCAATTACGTGCACGGCGGCACCACCACGATGGTCTCGGCCTGCGAGCTGCATGTGCCGGGGCTCGACTACGAGAACCTTTCGCCCGATCTCGTCACCTCGCTCGCGGTTGTCACCGCCGCCACCACCGGCCGCATCCGCTGGAGTGGCGCGAAGGTTTATGCCGGTACGGTCATCCTCGTGCCGGGCATGACGGAGGAGCATTTCGACCGGCTCGCCGCGGCGAAGTCAATCTGCGCGAAGTTCATCTTCTTCCCGCTCGCCACTCACAAGGACGAGGCGCTGCGCTATCAGCAGTGGTGCCGCGCCCGCGGCATCCGCACCAAGGTGCACACCGGCGGCGTGTCGCGCTCCGGTCTCTCGCAGATGTGCGGCTACGACATCCTCTCCTGGCTCAAGCCCGACATCGCCGCCCATATCAGCGGCGGCCCGATCCCGATGAGCGATAGCGATCTCGACAAGGTCATCGACAACACGTCCTTCGCCATCGAAATCTGCTCGTCCGGCAACTACGGATCGACCAAGCGGGCGGTGGATCGCATGCGAGAGAAGGGCCAGCTTGGCCGTCTCACGCTCGGCACCGACACGCCGGGCGGCACCGGCGTCATTCCGCGCGGCATGTTCCGCAACGTCCTCTACATCGCCTCGGTCTGCGGTGTACCGCCCGCCGAGGCCATCGCCATCGCCACCGGCAACACAGCCAAGGCCCACGGCCTCGACGTCGGCATTCTCGCGCCGGGGCGGCCCGCGGATCTGATCGTCTGCGGGCCGGTCGAAGGCTCGGCCGGCACGTCGATCAGCGACGCCATCGCGCACGGCGACCTGCCCGGCATCGCCTATGTCATCGCCGGCGGCGAGATCGTGGTCAGCGGCAGGAGCCGCCAGACGCCGCCGCCGAAGCGAAAGCTGTTCTTCTCCTGCTGTGACGTGCATGTAGGCGGTTTCTCTGCTGAATGAAACAGGCCGTGTCACGAGCGCACTTCACTTCTCCCATTGGGAGAGGCCGGCGCACGAAGTGCGCCGGGTGTGGGGTTACGTTCTATCGAGAATCCGAGTCACCCTCTCCCCAGCGGGGAGAGGGTGTCCCGCTGTATTCGTTGCGCTGCTAGAGTTTGTCCGGAAACTCACAAGGATCCCGAATGGCCCCGCGAATTGTCGTCGTCCCGCCCACCCATGCCGAAATCGCCGAGATCGCCAGAAAAATGGCGCCGTCGGGCTTTGAGCTGGTCGTCTCGCGCGCCGACCGCGCGTCGCTCGAGCAGGTGCTGCCGACTGCCGAGTACGTGGTCTGCTATCCCAACGTGGTGTCGGACGACGCGTTCTACAAATCGGCGCCCAAGCTCAAGCTCTATCAGTTGCTGAGCGCGGGCTACGACGACGTCGATATCGAAGCCGCGCGCCGCGCCCAGGTGCCGGTCTGCAACAACGGCGGCGCCAATGCGATCTCCGTCTCCGAACACGCCATCATGCTGATGCTGGGCGTTTCGCGGCGGGTGATCTGGCAGCACGGCAACGTCTCGGCCGGGCTCTGGCGCGGCAACGGCCCGGCGCCGATGATGTACGAGGTGTTCGACAAGGTGCTGGGCATCGTCGGCCTCGGCACCATCGGCAAGAAGGTCGCCCGAATCGCGCGCGTTCTCGGCATGCGCGTGCAGTATTACGACATCGCGCGGCTGCCCGAGCACGAGGAGGACGCACTCGGCGTGCGCTTCCGCCTGCTGCGCGAGCTTCTGGCCAGTTCCGACATCGTCACCATGCACGTGCCGCTCAACGACTCGACTCGTCATATGATCGGCACAGCCGAGCTTGCGCTGATGAAGCCCACGGCGGTCATCGTCAACACCAGCCGCGGACCTGTGATCGACGAGGTGGCGCTGACCAAGACGCTGTCCGATAACAAGATTTTCGGCGCCGGCCTCGATGTGTTCGACCAGGAGCCGCCGCCGCCGGACAATTCGCTGCTCAAGCTCGACAACGTGCTGCTGACGTCGCATTTCGCGGGCCCCACCTGGGACAATCACGTCGCGCGCTTTCGCAACGCCTTCGACAACGTGCAGCGCGTCGCCCGCGGCGAGAAGGCCTTATGGGTGGTGCCGGAGCTTGCGGAGTTGGTGAAGTAATCAGCCTCTCGTTTGTTATGCCCGACCACTCGGGTCCGCCCTTGGGCCAGCCCAAGTGCAAGTTTGTGCCGGGCATCCCGATTCACGGGGCACGACGTGCGAATGGAATCGGGATGGCTGGGACAAGCCCGGCCATGACGTGGCAGATTCAGCACCACAAAATATTTTACGGGAGGAAAACATGAACGGCGCCGGGGTCATTGCCGAAATCCTCAAGCGCGAGGGCACCGAATTCCTCTCCTGCTATCCGCGCAACCCGCTGATCGAGGCCTGCGCGGCGATCGACATCCGCCCGATCCTGTGCCGGCAAGAGCGGGTCGGCGTCGGCATCGCCGACGGTTATTCGCGCATCAGGCGCGGCAAGACGAACGGCGTGTTCGCGGCGCAAGCCGGCCCCGGCATCGAGAATGCGTTTCCGGGCGTCGCCCAGGCCTATGCCGAGAACGTGCCGATGTTGATTATCCCGGGCGGCCTGCCGCTGTCGCGGCAATACGTGCGGCCGGTGTTCCGCGCGGCCGACGTCTATCGCCCGGTCACCAAATGGGCGGCGCTGGCGCATAACGTGCAGGAGCTGCCCGACCAGATGCGCCGCGCCTACCACGCGATGCGTTCGGGCAAGGGCGGCCCGGTGATGATCGAGGTGCCCGACGAGGTGTTCGAGGCTGAGTTCAACGGCGAACTCGACTACACGTCCGTGCCGGTGCTGCGGCTGGCGCCCGATCCGGGCTCGGTGAAGAAGGCGGCGCTGATGCTGCTCGCGGCAAGAAACCCGCTGATCCTCGCCGGGCAGGGCGTGCATTACGCCGAGGCCTCCGAGCAGCTCGCCGCGCTGGCCGAGCTTCTGCCGGCGCCGGTCGCCACCACCAATCCGGGCAAGAGCGCGATCGCCGAGAGCCATCCGCTGTCGCTCGGCGCTTCGACCCGTTCGCGGCCGAAGATGTACACCGACTTCATGGCCAAGGCCGATCTGGTTTTTGCGATAGGCTCGAGCCTCACCAAGACGCCGTTCGGGCCGGGCGTGCCGCCGGGCAAGGCCATCATCCACTCCACCAACGACGCGGGCGACGTCAACAAGGAGTATCGCGCCGACCACGCATTGGTGGGGGACGCGGCGCTGGTGCTTGACGCGCTGATCGCCGAGGTGTCGCGCCAGAAGGGCCCGGGCGGCGGCAACGCCTTCACCTCGCTCAAGGAGGAGGTCGCGCAGGCCAAGAAAGCCTGGCTCGGCGAATGGGCGAAATTCCTGGATTCCGATGAGACGCCGCTCAACCAGTACCGCGTGATCCGCGACCTGATGCGCACGGTCGACCGCAGCAATGTCATCATGACGCACGACTCCGGCAGCCCGCGCGAGCAGATGATGCCGTTCTGGGAAACCACCGCGGCCGGCTCCTACATGGGCTGGGGCAAGTCCACGCAACTCGGCTACGGTCTCGGCATCATCATGGGGGCGAAGCTCGCGGTGCCGAAAAAACTCTGCGTCAACGTGATGGGCGATTCTGCCATCGGCATGACCGGAATGGACATCGAGACCGCGGCGAGGAATCGGATCGGCATCCTCACCGTGGTGTTCAACAACGGCGTGATGGGCGCCGAGCGTGACGTGCTGAAGGTGTCCGACAAGAAGTACGGCGCGATGGCGGTCGGCGGGAACTATACCAAGGTCGCGGAAGGGTTGAACGTCGCCGCGCGCCGGGTCGAGAAGCCCGGCGACATCGTCGGCGCGATCAAGGAGGCGGTCTCCGTCACCGAAACCGGCGCGCCGTACCTGCTCGAATTCACGGTCAAGGAAGGCCGCGATTTCTCGCGCTATCCGCTGGCGGGGCTCTGAGCCGTGGCCAGGGTCAAGCTAACGTTCGCCTGCGGTCTCTATGACCGCGTGTTGCCGCTCTACACCGGGGCCGTTCCGGTCGATGGCGTCGATCTGAATTTCGTCAACATCGATTCGCCGCGCGAAATCTTCGACCGCATGTCGGGCGCGCAGGAGTTCGACGTCTCCGAATACTCCAGCTCCGAATTCATCTCGCGGTTTTCCGCGGGGCGGTGCCCGTTTGTCGCCATCCCGGTGTTTCCGTCGCGCGCGTTCCGGCACGGCTTCATCGTCGTCAACCGCAGGCTGGTGAAGACCGCGAAGGATCTCGAGGGCGGCCGCATCGGCCTGCCGCTGTACACCATGACCGCCTCGATCTTCATCAAGGGGCTGCTGCAGCACGAATGCGGCGTCGATCTGTCGAACGTCACCTGGGTCGAGGGCCAGATCAACAGCTCCGACAAGCACGGCAATCCGGTCACCATGCCGCTGGTGAAGCCGGTCGCCATCGAGCACAACCGGTCCGGAAGGTCGCTGAGCGATCTGCTCGAGGAAGGCCAGCTCCACGCCATCGTCGGCACATCGCTGCCGCGCGCGCTCGGTCGTAACCCGGATGTGGTACGGCTGTTTCCCGACTATCACGGGGCCGAGAAGGATTATTTCCTGCGCACGCGCATCTTTCCGATCATGCATCTCGTCGCCATCCGCCGCGACGTCTATGAGAAGCATCCATTCGTCGCGGCCAGCCTCTATCGCGCGCTGGTGGCGGCGAAGCAGCATGCCATGCACAAGATGCGCATCCAGGTGTCGCTGCGTTACATGCTGCCGTGGCTCGCCGACCATATAGCCGAGATTGACGAGGTGTTCGGCGGCGACGCCTTTCCCTACGGCATCGAGCCGAACCGGCCGACGCTCAGCGCGCTGGTGCAATACCTGCACGAGCAGGGGCTGATCGCCGCTCCGGTGAATGTCGATGACCTGTTCGTCCCGGTTCATGGAGAGAGCTGATATGCCGGCAATCGTCCTGCGTTCCGCCGTCGCCGCGCTGGTCCTGATGAGCGGCATGGGTCTCATCCACGCCCAAAGCTCCGCCCATGAAGACCCGGCGAAATTCCCCTCGCGCACGGTACGGCTGATCGTGCCGTCGTCGCCGGGCGGCCCGGTGGACGCGGTGGCGCGCATCCTCGCCGATGGGCTCCGCGCGGTCTGGACCGAGCCGGTGATCGTCGAGAGCAAGCCCGGCGCCGGAAATTCCACCGGCGCGATCTTCGTTGCCAACGCGCCGTCCGACGGCTACACGCTGCTGGTCATCAGCGACTCGATCACGGTCAACCCGAGCCTCTATCCCAGTCTCGACAAGGACCCGCTCAGGCAGTTCGCGCCGATCTCGGTGCTGGTGATGGCGCCGCAGGTACTGGTGGCGAGGGCCGACCTGCCGGCGTCGGACCTCGGCGCCTTCATCGCCGCGGCGAAGGCCGGGCAATTCAACGTGGCCTCGGCCGGAGTCGGCACCATCAGCCATCTGACCGAGGTGCTGCTGGAGCAGCGCACCGGGATCAAGACCTTGCACATCCCGTTTCGCGGCGCCGCGCCCGCCGTCACCGCCTTGCTGGGCAAGCATGTCGATGCGGCCTGGCTGATGCCCGCGCCGCTTCTCGCCGCGATCGAAGGCGGTCAGCTCAAGGCGCTGGCGGTCACCAGCGCCGCGCGTGACCCCAAGTTGCCGAATGTCGCGACGGCGGAGGAATCCGGCCTGCCCGACTTCCAGATCATGAACTGGCAGGGCCTGTTCGCGCCGGCCGGCACGCCGAAGCCCGTGGTCGACAGGATCGCGCAGGTGGTGGCCGAGGTGGTGCGGAAGCCGGAGATTCGCGAGCGGTTCGCCAAGGTCGGCTTCGACGCCCGCGGCGACGGGCCCGCGGCTGCGGCGGAGCAGGTACGCACCAATGTCGCGCGCTGGTCCGGGGTCATCGCGCAGGCGGGCATTAAGCCCGGCGACGTGCAGTAGGGCCTGCTTTACAAGCCTGCGCCGAAATAAGGCAATCTTTCCCACAGCTTGGCTGTGGATGATGGGGGGCGGCGGCCGTCACGCCTTGCCCTGACCGCACGCTTCCCGAATGCTCCGGGCGAAACGGCGGGGAAAGTCCCCGCCCGGCCTGCATGAGGAGTGTTTGATGTCAGCCGTCGAAAAAGAGCAGCCTGAAGCCGCCAAGACACGCTTTGCCAAGGACCAGCTCAAGGCCTTCGTCGAGCGCATCGAGCGGCTGGAGGAGGAAAAGAAGACCATCTCCGACGACATCCGCGACGTCTATGCTGAGTCCAAAGGCAACGGCTTCGACGTCAAGGCGCTCCGCGCCGTGATCCGCCTGCGCAAGCAGGATGCCCAGGAGCGGCAGGAGCACGAGCTCATTCTCGACACCTATCTCAACGCGCTGGGGATGCTGGCGGCGTAAAGATTCTTTTCGTGCAACTCATTCGCTCCCCTCTCCCATTGTGGGAGAGGGTGCCTGAGCGGAGGCGAAGGCGGGTGAGGGGTCGGAGTATCGCGATGTGCTGACCCCTCACCCGGCTCGCGCTTCGCGCTCGCCACCCTCTCCCACAAGGGGAGAGGGAAGAGGCCTCGCGGCTCTGCTTTCTACAAATCCAATCTCTTCCTTGCCACATCCGCGTCGGTGGTCATCGCCTTCGCGTCGATCTCCACCTCTTTGAACTCGCAGCGGGCAAAGCGCGACTGTTCCGCGAACGGCACCGTGGCGTCGATGCCCAGCTTCGTTCGCATCCCGCGATCCGATACGCGCACATACTCATGCCCGCGCGCGGCCGGCACCATAAAGATGTCCTTCGACGCCTCCATGCGCGTCGCCAGCGCATACTCCACATCGGCCGGATCGCGAATATCAATGTCGTCGTCCACCACGATCACCATGTCTAGGTCTTTCAGCGCGCCGAACGACGCCATGATGGCGTTGCGCTGGAACCCATCGTGGGCCGGCCCGGTCTTCTTCACCTGCACGATGGCGTGGAAGCGGTGCAGGCCGCCCGCGGTCATCTCGGCGTCGGTGACGATCGGCACCGCGCCCTGCAGCACCTTTAAAAGGCTCGCCTCCAGCACGTATTTGCGCAGCACCACGGTCTCGCGGCCGTAGCCGTTGATGGCGTGGTAGATCGGCTTTGTCCGGTGCGTGAGCGCGGTGATTTCGAGCACCGGCCCGGGATCGGCCGGCGCGAGATAGCCCACGAATTCGCCGAACGGGCCTTCCATCACCTCCTCGTCGCACTTCAGCACGCCTTCGAGCACGATCTCGCTTTCGGCCGGCACCAGCAGGTCCTGCGATACCGCCTTGAGCACCGGCAGCGGCCGTCCGCTTAAGCCCCCCGCGACCGCAAGCTCGTCGGCGCTCTCGGGCATCTGCGAGCCCATGGTGGCCGCGGTGTAGTGCAGCGCGAGGTCCGCGCCGATGCAGACCACCACCGGCAGGTGCTGGCCTTTCTTCTGGGCGCGCTCGAACGCGGCCCGCAGATGGCGGCCGAAGTCGAGCTGGATGGCGGCGCGGTTCGGACCGCACAGCATCAGCCGATGATAGGAAGCGTTGTAGATGCCGGTATAGGGATCGCGGGTGATGACGATGCCGGCGGTGATGTAGCGTCCGGCGTCGTCGGCGGTGTGGTGCAGGGCGGGCAGCATCCGCCCGATGTCGATGTTTTTCGTATGCACCTGCTCCTGCGCTGGCCCGCGCTCGACCAGCACCGGGGGCTTCGGATTGCCGAGCGCCCGGCCGACGAACTCGCGCACGCCGCGAAAATCGCTGCCGAAGGCCGCCTCGACATTGGCCTGGCACGACAAGAGGTTGCCTATCACCGGCATGTCGTGGCCGTTGACCTTGGAGAACAAGAGCGCCGGCCCGCCGTCGAGCTTTTTCATCAGGCCCGCGACCTCCAGATGCGGGTCGACCGGCGCTGAATAGGTCTGCAGCCGGCCCTGCTCGGCCATGCGGCCGAGCGCCGACCGGAACCGCGTATCCAGCACCGCATTTGAAAGGCTCAACGCCATCTCCCGTTCAAAGCTCCAGGGGCCATCTTACGTTGCCGCCGCCGCGATGGGCTACATCAAAAAGCCCCGGGGGGTGCCGGGGCGCGTGCGGTGCGGAGGTGGCGAGGCGGGATTACTGCAGCTTTGCCGGTCCGCGCGCGGCGGCGAAGGTCATGGTGGCCGGGAATACGACGGCTGCGCCGGTAAACTGCGCGTCGGTCATGCCGAGGTGCGGATCGCTCGAGAACGTCATCAGCACCGAGGAGCCGGGCTTGGCCATGAACGGGGCGAGGCTCTTGAAGTCGGGATCGCCGAGCTGGGTGACGACCAGCGAATTCTGCACGCTCGAGGTCAGTACGAGGCCGCGCAGCCACGGATCGTCCAGGCGCTCGGCGGAGCGGAGGCTGCTGTTGACGATGTCGGCGGGCTTGCTGGCGATCGAGGCGGCGCCCCGGCTGGTGACCACGGCCGGCGCCCGGTCGGCGAGCTTGCCGGTCATCCGCGCGCTGAAGCCGTCGGCCTGCGCGGCATAGGCGAGCGCCACATCGGCCGGTACGCGATCGTGGTTCGGGAACGGGCCGACGCTCGCGGTGACGTCGCGCCCGGAGGGCGCGGTCTGCGTGCGGCGCGCGCTCGAAACGCTGAGCGCGTTGGTTTCGGCCATCGCCACCACCGCCGGAGCATCGGCGCTATCCCAAAGGCCGCGCATGTTGACGATCTGGTTCGGCGAGAGCGATGCGAGATCGACCGGAGCGGACGGCCGCGGCGCGCGAACCGGCGCAGGCTTGCTGTCCACGGCGGCGACCTGGAACACCGGACGCCGCGGCGGCAGCGGCACAGGCGCTGCGCTTGCGGCGGGGATGGTATCGGCGGCCGATACGAGCTGAACGCGGGACGGTGCCGCGGGCTTGTTGGGTTCAGATTTTGCGTTCACGCCGCGCGGAGCGGAGGCGATCTCGCGGGCGGTGACATTGTCGTCGGCCTCTTCGGCATCCTTGTCGCGGCCGAACAGCGAAGCCAGGAAGCTCTTCTTCTGCGGCGCCGCGACTGTACGGTTGTTCGCGCCGCGCTCGATGTCGGCCAACGCCAGCTCATAGCCGGGCAGGGGATTGCCGTCGGACGGCACATGCACGGTGCGGCCGTCCGGGAACACCTTGGCGAGTTGCTCGCGCGTCATGCGCGGCCAGTGGCGGACGCTGCCGTCGTCGAGATGCACGAAGGGCGAGCCCGAGGTCGGATAGTAGCCGACGCCGCCGCCCTGCAGCCGCAGCGCGCTCGCGCGCAGCGTCTCCAGCGGGACGCCGGGAATGTAGAAGTCGATGGCCTTGCCCTGGGTGTGCTGGCTGTTTTGCGCGACACCCTTGCTGCGGCGGCGAAGCATGTTGTTGGTGTCGGGCGAGCGAAAGCCGCAGATGATGTGGATCGGCTCCTTGCCGCCGACGTCCTGATAGACCTCCCACAGCATGTCGATCGCCTGCGGGTCCATCTTGATGTCCTGGTTCTTGCGCCAGTCGCGCATGATCCAGTTGATCTTCTTCAGCGCCTCGTCGTCGTACTTGCCGTTCTTCTTGTAGGTGACGGTGAGGTCTTCAGAGGTGTGGACGTGGCGCAGCGTGATGGTGCGGGTGTCGCCCGTGGCCCTGGCGTGCTGCACGCCCAGCGTTCCGATCAGAAACAGACAAGCGGTGAGACCTGCGCGGGTGAGACCGGCGCGATTGATCACGCGCCCGACGCTCAATCCGGATCCGGCATGCTGCGCGGCAAAAACTCGCACGTGCGATCTCGTCCCCACGGGTCGCTGATCAAACGAATATCTCCACGGCAACCGGCCGCGGTAACATGGCTAACGCAGTGTTGTCGGGATGGGTTAATGTGGAATTACTGTCCCCCCCGCCCCGTCTTCAGCATTCGTGCCGGGGGAGTATGGCGAAAAGTGGCCTCGAAAATCCAGACGCATCGCCAGCATGGTTAAGGGCCGGATCGAGCGAATTCGGCCCTTTGAAGCTCGTTTCAGCCGATTTTAGCGGAAAAGCTGCTCGAACAGCGCGAACGGGCTGGAAATGCTGCCCCGCGCCGCGTGGTTCAGCCGCTGACCCTGCTCCGGGGCCGGCTTGAAATTCGGGTCGGCCGGCCGCTCGATCACGACGTCGGCCACCTGCCGCTCGGTCCCCTTGAGGATCGAGGCGAGCTTGGCGTCGAGGCCGTAGATGTCCTCGCGCATCTGCAGCTTGCCGGAATCGTCCACGAAGGCGGTCTGGTAGGTGATGTGGACCGGGATGTGCGTGGCGAAGTCGATCTGCTTCTCCTCGCCGCCGAGCATCCGCTTGATGCTGTCGCTCGTGTGGTTGGCGCGGGGCGCGGCGTAGGACAAAAGCACCTCGGCGTATTTGTACGGGTCCTGCACCCGCATGCAGCCGTGGCTGTAGGCGCGCCAGTCCTGCGCGAAGTAGTGCCGCTCCGGCGTGTCGTGCTGGTACACTAGGAACTTGTTGGGGAAGTTGAAGCGGATCTGGCCCAGCGCATTGCGCTCGCCCGGCGGCTGGAACACGCGAATGCCGCCGTCGGGGGCGCGCTCCACCTTGAGCCCCTGGCGCTCGAAGATCTGCAGGTCCGAGGTCTCGTAGATCGGCAAGAGCTCGTTGTAGATGATCGACCACGGGGCCGGCCGCGTGCTCTACGAGCACGACAATCCCATGCTGCTGGCCGAACAGGCCACCGCCGCGCTGCGCCGCCGGAAGAACGCCATCGTTGCCCGCGTCGCGGTCGCATGGTTCGCGCTCCGCGAGGCCATCGAGGAGAAGACCGAGGCGATGATGGCGAAGCCGATCGAGATTCTGACCCACACCGCCCCGCAGCTCGCGGCGCTGGCCTGACGGCCGTCTCCGGGCATTGATTTGGGGATTGCCTAGCGCGGCCTTTGTGGCACGGTTGCCGGATGCGCGGGGCGCCCTATGTTCTGGGGAGCCGTCGTTCCCAGCAACAGCCCAAGGTTTCCATGACTCCGATCAGACTGCAGGCGCCGGCGCGGTCCGCCGCGGCGAAGAAGGCCACGAAATCGCTCGGTTCGCTGCCGGAATGGAATCTCGCCGACCTTTACCCGGCGATGGATGCCCCGGCGGTGAAGCAGGACCTCGATCGTGGCGAGACCGCGTGCATCGAGTTCGAGAAGGCCTACAAGGGGCGGCTCGCCGATATCGCCGCGAGCCCGAGTGGCGGCCGCACGCTGAGCGAGGCGGTGCGGCGCTACGAGGCGATCGAGGACGTGCTCGGCCGGCTGATCTCCTACGCGGGCCTGCTCTACGCCGGCAACTCGACCGATCCCGCCATCGCCAAGTTCTACGGCGATATGCAGGAGCGTATCACCGCGGCCTCGCTGCACCTGCTGTTCTTCCAGCTTGAGCTGAACCGGCTGGACGACGCGGCGCTGGACAAGGCGATGACCGACCCCGCGCTCGGCCATTACCGGCCCTGGATCGAGGATGTCCGCAAGGACAAGCCCTACCAGCTCGAAGACCGCGTCGAGCAGCTGTTCCACGAGAAGTCGGTGACCGGCTATTCCGCCTTCAACCGGCTGTTTGACGAGACCATGGTGGCGCTGCGCTTCAAGGTCGGCGGCAAGCTTCTGCCACTCGAGCGGACGCTGACCCTGATGCAGGATTCCGATCCGAAGAAGCGCAAGGTCGCGGCCGAAGCATTGGCCAAGACCTTCAAGGAAAACCTGCGCCTCTTCACGCTCGTCACCAACACGCTCGCCAAGGACAAGGAAATCTCCGACCGCTGGCGCGGCTTTGGCGATGTTGCGCAGTCGCGCCATCTCGCCAACCGCGTCGAGCCCGAGGTCGTCGATGCGCTAGTATCATCGGTGCGCGAGGCCTATCCGCGGCTGTCGCACCGCTACTACGCGATGAAGGCGCGGTGGTTCGGCAGGAAGCAGCTGCCGCACTGGGACCGCAACGCGCCGCTGCCGCAGGTTGCCATGCGCACCATCGGCTGGCCGCAGGCGCGGGAGACCGTGCTCACCGCCTACGGCGCGTTCTCGCCGAAGATGGCATCGATCGCCGAGCGCTTCTTCAGGGACCGCTGGATCGATGCGCCGTCGCGGCCGGGCAAATCGTCAGGCGCGTTTGCGCATCCGACCGTGCCGTCGGCGCATCCCTATGTGATGCTGAACTACCAGGGCAAGCCGCGCGACGTGATGACGCTTGCCCACGAGCTTGGCCACGGCGTGCACCAGGTTCTGGCCGCGCCGAACGGTCCGCTGATGGCGTCGACGCCGCTCACGCTCGCCGAGACCGCGAGCGTGTTCGGCGAGATGCTGACCTTCAAGAAGCTCCTGACCGAGACCACCGACAAGAAGCAGCGCAAGGCCATGCTTGCCGCCAAGGTCGAGGACATGATCAACACCGTGGTGCGGCAGATCGCGTTCTACTCATTCGAGCGCAAGGTGCACATCGAGCGCAGGAACGGCGAGCTGACCTCGGAGTGGCTCTGCAACGCGTGGCTCGCAGTGCAACGCGAGAGCCTGGGGCCGGCGATCGATCTGCGCCCCGGCTACGAGGTGTTCTGGGCCTACATCCCGCACTTCATCCATTCGCCGTTCTACGTCTATGCCTACGCGTTCGGCGATTGCCTGGTGAACTCGCTCTACGCGGTTTACGAGCGCGCGAGCTCGGGTTTCGCCGAGCGCTATCTCGAAATGCTCGCCGCCGGCGGCACCAAGCACCACGCCGAATTGCTGGCGCCGTTTGGCCTCGACGCCCGCGACCCGAAGTTCTGGCAGGGCGGGTTGGGGGTGATCGAGCTCATGATCGGGGAGCTGGAAGCGCTGGATAACGCGAAGTAGCGGCGGCTCACAAATGAGCTTATGTCGGGCTCATGGCTGATCTTGAAAAAAACCGCTTCTCCGCCCGCGCCCGGCGCTATGCCAGCGTCGGTGCAAACGTCGGCGGCGTGGCGGCGCGAATGGCGGGCGCGCGCTTTCTCGGCATGGACATCGACCGCGCCAAGAACGCGGTCGAGCTTGCCGCGGCGCTGGGCGGCCTGAAAGGGCCGATCATGAAGGTGGCGCAGCTTCTCGCCACCATCCCCGAGGCGCTGCCGCCGGAATACATCGCCGAACTGACCAAGCTGCAGAGCCAGGCCCCGCCGATGGGCTGGGCCTTCGTCAGGCGCCGCATGCAGGCCGAGCTTGGACCCGACTGGCAGAAGAGATTCGCAAGCTTCGAGCATCACCCTGCGGCGGCCGCTTCGCTCGGCCAGGTGCATCGCGCGCATTCGCACGACGGCGCCGAGCTGGCCTGTAAGCTGCAATACGCCGACATGCAGTCCGCGGTCGAAGCCGATCTCCGCCAGCTCGGACTTTTATTCGCCATCCGCCGGAGGTTCGATCCGGCGATCGACACCACCGAGATGATCAAGGAGATCGGCGCGCGGATGCGCGAGGAGCTCGACTATCGCCACGAGGCCAAGCACGCCGCCCTCTACCGCAACATGCTGGCGGACGAGGAGTCCGTCCGCGTGCCGCAGGTGTGGCCCGAGCTTTCGACCGGGCGGCTCCTCACGCTCGACTGGCTTGAGGGCAGCCGGATGCTCGAGCACAAGGACGATCCGCTCGCCGTCCGCAACCGGCTGGCGAAAGCGATGTTCACCGCATGGTGGGTGCCGTTCAGCCGCTTCGGCACGATCCACGGCGATCCGCATCTCGGCAACTACACGGTCTTCGCCGACAAGGGCAAACCCGCCGGCATCAACCTGCTCGACTACGGCTGCATCCGCGTCTTCCCGCCGTCGTTCGTCGGCGGCGTGGTCGATCTCTACAACGGCCTGCGCCACGGCGACGACGCCCGCGTGGTCCACGCCTACGAGACCTGGGGCTTCAAGAAGCTGTCCCGCGAGATGATCGACATCCTCAACATCTGGGCGCGCTTCATCTACGGGCCGCTGATGGACGACCGCGTGCGCAGCATCGCCGACGGCGTGAAGCCCGGCGATTATGGCCGCCGTCAGGCCTTCGAGGTGCACAAGGCGCTGCGGCAAAAGGGGCCGGTCCGGGTGCCGCGCGAATTCGTCCTGATGGACCGCGCCGCCATCGGGCTCGGCGGCGTGTTCCTGCACCTGCGCGCCGAGCTGAATTTTCATGGCCTGTTCGAGGCGGCGATGGAGGACTTCTCGGTCAAGGGCGTGGCCGCCCGGCAGGCCGCGGCGCTCAAGCGGGTCGGCCTGACTGGGAATGGCTAGCGCGACCCACGTCCCTGAAACGGCAGCCGCTCGATGTCGAGTTCGGCGTCCATGATCTGCTTGTGGGCGCGGTCCAGCCACGGCTGCAGCTTGGCGACGCGCGCGGAGATGACGGCAAAATCCTTCCGGAAT
Organism: Xanthobacteraceae bacterium; assembly: GCA_009694215.1. Lineage (GTDB taxonomy): Bacteria > Pseudomonadota > Alphaproteobacteria > Rhizobiales > Xanthobacteraceae > Z2-YC6860. Next base: position 1,825 of record SHVN01000029.1, on the reverse strand, counting down.
TTTGGCATCACGGCTTTCACCGCCTCATAGATCGTCGTTTCGTCGACACTCGTCAGCTTACGATCGCGGACAACCACGTTGCCGCCAACGAGAACCGTTCGCACGCCGCGTCCCGCCTCGACATGCACGAGCTGGCGTGCGGCGCTGTTCATCGGCGACCAGCTCGGATCGTTCATGTCGATCAGCGTCAGGTCGGCCTTGAAGCCCGTGGCGATACGGCCGATCGCATGGCCGAGCCGCGCGCCGTCGGCGCCGGCTTCGGTCGCGGAACGGATCGCCGCGATCGCTTGAGGCGGGCCCGGGATCGGGTCGCTGACCGCAGCAAGTAGCCCGAACAGCTTCATTGCGACGAACATGTTTTGCGCGTCCGAGCAGTTGCAGTTGTCGCAGCCGAGGCCGATACGAACGCCGGCATCCTGCAGCATTCGAATCGGCGGGATGCCGCACTTCATCTTCAGGTTGCCCTGCAGATTGAGCATGACGCCTGCGCCGTGCTCCGCGAGCAGCTCGACCTCCTCGCGCGAAAGCCAGACGCTGTGCGCGAAATTGAGTCTGGGGTCGAGAACGCCCTCGTCGGCAAGCCGCCGGATCAGCAGGCCGCTGTATTCCGGCAGCGTCATCCGCGCCTGCAGCGCCATGCCGCGGGATTCATAGATGTGCGTATAGACGGGAATGTCATAGCGCCGGGCCAGCTCGATCGTCTGCTGCATCAGCGCGGGCGAGCACCGCTCCGGGGCCGATGGCCCGAGCGCCCAGGACATCAGCGGCCGGGGCGTGGCCTTCAAACGCGTGGTTTCGAAATGGCCGATGAGGTCGAGCTCGCGCTCGGGCTCCGCGGCGGTCGACAGAAGCGGGTGAAGCTCCTTCGGAAATGTGTCCTTCCAGAACGGGATGATCTCGATGCCTTTGCGGTCCGCGTATTGCAAGGCAAAGACAACGCGGATGCCGACCTTGTCGTAGGCCGCCATCACCGCGTCCATGTGACGATCCTCGTAAGGGTAGAGCGTCAGCATGTCCTGGATCGTGGTCATGCCCGACCGCAGGCACTCCAGCGCGCCCAGCAATGTGCGCGCGTAGACCTCCTCGACGGATCGCGGCGGATACTGAGGCGGCAAGGCGTAGAGCCGCCACGACTTAAGCGGCACCTCCTCGAGGGTGCCCTTCGCCAGAATGTCATGGGAGTGGTAGTGCGCATTGACGAGGCCGGGCAGCACCAGGTGATCGCGCGCGTCAATCACCTCGATCGCCGAGCGGTCCGCCGGCGAATAGGCATCCGCGATACCGGCAATCGTGTCGCCCGCGATGGCGATGTCGACCGATGGAGGCTGATGCCAGTCCGAACCGGGCGTGAGCGCCCGCCCACCCTTGATCAGCAGCGTCGTTCCGGCCGGAAGGCGTTCATCGGACATCGTCTGGAATTTTCCGGCTCAGTCCACCTTGGTCCCGGAGAACTTGACGACCTTGCCCCACTTCTCGGTTTCGGCCGTTATGGTTTTGCTGAAATCGGCCGCCGATCCGCCGACCGGCACCGTCCCAAGATCCGCAAGCCGTGCCTTCGCCGCGGGGGTGGCGAGAATCGCGTTGATCTCCTTGTTGAGCTTGTCGATAATTTCGGCAGGTGTGTTTTTCGCGGCGACCACGCCGTACAACTGGCTGGCCTCGTAGCCCGGAACCAGTTCTCTGATCACCGGAATGTCGGCGAGAGCTTTGGAGCGCTTCCCCGTCGTCACCCCGAGAACCCTCAACTGGTCCTGCCTGATGTAGCCGATCGACGCGGACAAGGGCGAGAAATATACCTGTGCCGGGCCGGCGCCGCGATAGGGGG
>SHVN01000188.1 GCA_009694215.1 Xanthobacteraceae bacterium | reverse complement strand
CTGCGAACGCAACCTCGTCGAGCGCTTCTTCAATAAACTCAAGCACTTTCGCGCCATCGCAACACGATACGACAAACTCGCCAGAAATTTTCTCGCCGGACTCCAACTGGCTTCCGCTATCATCCTCCTCAACTGAAGACAGGCCCTAGAGGGCGTTGCCGAGCCGCAGGCCCGCGCGCAGGAATTTCTGCGGATCGACCGCGTCGCCGTCGATGCGCGTCTCGTAATGCAGATGCGGCCCGGTCGAGCGCCCGGTCGATCCGACCCGGCCGATGACCTGTCCGATCTTGACCTGCTGGCTGACCTTGACGTTGATCTCCGACAGGTGGCCGTAGCGGGTCGAGAAGCCGTTGCCGTGGTCGACCTCGACCATCTTGCCGTAGCCGCCGTTCCAGCCCGCGGTTTCGACGGTGCCGGTGGCGGTGGCGCGCACCGGATCGCCGGCGCTGCTGCGGAAGTCGAGGCCGGAGTGCATGGCGGGCCCGCGGCCGAACGGATCGCTGCGCACGCCGAAGCTGGACGACAGATCGATCTCGCCCATGATAGGCTTTCGCACCGGCACAGCGCCGAGCGTGCGCGTGAGCCGCTCCATGTTGGCGCGGGCGACATGGACCCGGTAAAGCTGGCGCTCGAATGCGCCGGCATCCTTACGCAGCGTCAAGGGCACGAAGGGACCGCCGACGCCCGCAACCTGCACGCCGGCCGGGCCCTTTTTGCCGTCCATGCCGAGATCGGTCAGGACGCTGCGGATGCGCTTGGCCTTGGAATCGTAGCGCCCCTCGATCGTGTTGAGCGTCGCGGTCTGGCGCGCCTCGACGCGGTCGAGCGAGGTCTGCAAGCGGGCGAGCGCGCCCTCGACGCCGACCGCCGTGGGCTTGGCCGTTGCGGCGACACGCCGGGTTGTCGCCGGCAAGTCGCGCGATTCGAGCCGCGCTTCCTGGTCGGGCGGTGCGGTGAAAATGACGGTGTCGCTGATCGGGGAGGCTTTGGGCGTCTCGCCGGGCTGCGGGTCGGCCATCGGGGCCGGGCGGCTCCTGATCGAGCTGGTCGGCGCCGGATCGGGGATGCCTGCGAGCGTCGAGGCCCGCGATTCCAGCGTCGACTGCCGCCGCATGATCTGCTCGAGCTTCTGCTCGAACTGTTCCTGGTTCAGCAACTGGCGGCTAGTGATGCGGTCGACCTGGGCGCGAAGCTCGGCGATGCGATCCTCATAGGCGAACTGCTGTTCCTTCTGCTGGGCGATCAGCCGCGTCAGGACGTCGTCGTGGAAGGCGAAATAGGTTCCGGTCGCAAGCGACCAGCCGGCCATGATCACCAGGCTGCCGACCGCGATCCAGAAGCTGAGGGGCCCGAGCCGGAACTGGTGGCCGGCGTGCACAATCGTGTAGTCGGTCCGCCGGGTCCCGCCGCTGGCGGCAGTCTTCGGCGCGTCGGAACGCATCATGCGGCCGGAATCGGCGCGATGGTTTTGACCGCTGGACCGCTGGGACATCGACGCTCCCCGACCGCCGGTCCCCGTTGCCCGGGTCCGGCGCGTCTGAAGGGCGATTTCAGCCCGGCGTGGTTAATTTTTCCCAAATGAGACCGCTAAAATGCGTCCGGTCGGTAAACCAACGGTGCATGCCGTGATCCGGTCCGGGCGGCGTGGGCCTTTATTCGGGCCTCGATTAGAGCTCCCGGGCGGCCGCCAGAACCTCCTCGGCGTGGCCTGCGACCTTCACCTTCTCCCAGATGCGGGCGATCTTGCCGTCCGGGCCGATCAGATAGGTGTTGCGCAGAATGCCCATGTAGCTGCGGCCCCACATCGATTTCTTCGCCCACACGCCATAGGCGGTCAGCGTTTCATACGATTCGTCCGAGGCCAGGGCGATCGAAAGACCGTGCTTGGCCTTGAACTTGTCCAGCTTGGGAACGGGGTCGGCCGAAACGCCCAGGATCGTCGTGTTGGCGTGGGCGAAGGCCGGCGCCAGCCTGGAGAAATCCTTGGCCTCGACGGTGCAACCGGAAGTATCGGCCTTGGGATAGAAGTAGAGGACGAGCTTGCGCCCTTTGAAGTCAGACTGCGCCACTTCGCCGCCCCCATCGTGCGGGAGCTTGAAGCCGGGTGCCTTGCCGCCGATGGCGATCTTTGCGCTCATACGCCTTCCTTTCGTCGTTTTCGCGGGTTCAAGCTCAATTTGTCATAAGGGCGGGAGGGCAGTGGCGGCTGGACGGGGGTTCGTGCGAAACCCCTGATGCACAATTAGAATCGGTGGGATTCGGTTGGTCGGCAAGCCGTGACATGTAAAAGAGCCTGCCAATAAACCGGCGGACGAGGGGACGGCCGATCGAGCATGACGGACAAGGATAGCAGTTCGCACATCGCGGCGCTCCAGGAACTGGAAGCGGCGCTGGATGCGCACCGGCGCACCCATGCGGGAGCCGGCGAGCACCCGCGTGCGAGCGGGGCGGAACGGCGTTCCTCGCGCCGCCTGGCGTTCCGGCCCTGGGGGCTTCGCAAGCCCGGGTGGCGGCTGCCGTTCAATCCATGGTTTCTGTTCGACCGGCGCCATCCGGTGGTGCGCAAGACCACGATCGGCGTGGCCGCCGCGGTCGCGCTGGTGCTGGCCGGCGGCGGCGCGCTGTGGTGGCGGCTCGCCAGCGGACCGATCATGCTCGATCTGTTCACGCCCTGGCTCATATCCGCGATCGAACAAAATCTCGGAAGCCGCTATCGCGTCGCGGTCGGCGGCACGCAGCTCGAGCGCGATGCGCAGGGGCGCACCGCGCTTCGATTGCGCGACATCGTGCTGCGCGACGTGACGGGCGCGACGGTCGCGGTGGCGCCCAAGGCCGAGGTCGGCATTTCCGGAACGGGTCTTCTGTTCGCGAGCCTCCGCGCCGAAAGCTTCCGCCTGGTCGACGCCAACATGACGGTCCGCATCGATCCGGACGGCCAGGTCAACGTGATGGTCGGCGGCGAGCGGCCGTTCGTCACCATCGCGGCCTCGCAGCCGAACCAGCCGCAATCTCTGCCGAGCCCGCCGCAAGCCGCCGTAAGCCCGGCCGCGTCCAGCGCAGCGCCGAAGGACAACTCGCGCGCCTTCTCGCTGCAGGCGATGTCGGAGCGCAGCGTCGCGACCAACGTCACCGCGTTGCTCGCCTGGATCGACCGGGTGGGCAAGCTCGGACTTGATGAGGGCACCGGCGGGTTCGACGGCCAGGCGCTGAACGAAATCGGCATCAGCAATGGCAGTCTCACCATTGACGACCGCCGCGACGGGTACGAGTGGAAATTCACGCAGATCAGCCTGAACTTGAATCGGCAGAAGGCGGGCGGCGTGGCGCTGACCGTCCTGTCGGGGAGCCAGGAGCGGCCCTGGACGGTGAGCGCTGCGCTGTCGCCGGCTCCGCAGGGTCACCGCCGACTGCAGCTCGAGGCGCGCAAGGTCGTCTTCGACGACCTGCTGGCATTTCGGATGTCCGAGTCGCGGCTTCGCTCCGACACCCTGGTATCCGCGTCGATCGATTCCTACATCGCGGGCGACGGCACGCCGCAGTCGATTACCGGCTCGATTGTCGCGCAAGGCGGCTCGATCGGGAGTCCGGATGACCCCGAGCACCAGATCCCGATCGGCACCGCCGAGTTCGGGCTGGACTGGGACGTGGCGCGGCGAACGCTGCGCGTGCCGTTCAAGGTTACCGCGGGTGCGGCCCGCTTCACCTTGGGCTCCGAATTCGTCGCGCCGGCGCACCCTGGCGGCAGCTGGCTCTTCGCGCTCGGCGGCGGATGGGTGGTGCTCGACCCCCTGTCGGCTGACGAAGAAGGGCTGGTGCTCAAGCGTGTGGTGATGCGCGGCAACATCGATCCGGTCCAGCAGCGCGTTACGCTCGAGCACGGCGACCTCGGCTCCAAGGAACTTGGCAGCTCACAGGGCGAGGGCGTCACCATCGCGCTGTCCGGCAAGCTCGACTACGGCTCGGACGCGAGACTGGCGCTTGGAATTGCCTGCAACCCGATGTCGGTCGCTGCGCTGAAACGGCTGTGGCCAGCATTTCTGTCTCCCAAGGTTCGAGACTGGGTGCTCCAGCACGTCGTCAGCGGCAACGTCGAGCGCCTCGACATCGCCGCTAATGCGCCGCTGGCCGCGATGCAGCCCGGCGGGCCGCCGATGCCGGAAGAGGGCCTGTCGATCGAGATCGTCGGCAACGCCGTGATGCTTCGCCCGGTGGCGGGATTGCCGTCGATCCGGGATTCCGACATCCGCGTTCGCGTCAACGGGCGCAACGCCAAGGTCACGCTCGGCAAGGGCACGATCGACGTCTCGCCGGGACGGCGGCTCAACATCTCGAACGGCGTGTTCGACGTGCCCAACACGCGCGTGCCGTCACCGCCGGCGCGCGTCAGCTTCCGCGTCGATGGATCGATCCCGGTGGCCGCGGAACTGCTCGCGCTCGACCGGCTCCGCGAATTTTCCGGCGTACCGTTCGATCCCGCCGGGACGCGGGGCACGATCGCCGGACAGGTGCTGCTCGGCATGCCGCTGCGCCCCGATCTGCCGCCGGGCTCGACCGACTACGATATCACCGCCGATCTTTCGAATTTCAGCGCCGACAAGATGCTGTTCGGCCAGAAGGTCGAGGCGCAGACGCTGCGCATCTCGGCCAACAACCAGAGCTACGAAATCAAAGGCGACGTGAAGGTCGCGGGAGCGCCGGCGCAGATCGAGTACCGCAAGCTCAAGGGCGAGCCCGATGCCGAGGTCAGGCTGGCCACGACGCTCGACGAGGCGGCGCGCTCGCGTTTAGGTCTCAATGTCGGCCCGGCTCTCGCAGGACCTGTGCCGATGAAGCTGGTCGGGCGCATTGGCCTGGACGACAAGGACGGCCGCTTCAATGTCGAAGCCGACCTGACCAACGCCAAGATCGAAAATCTCTTGCCGGGCTGGAGCAAGGCGCCGGGCCGGCAGGCGCGCCTGGCGTTCACCCTTGCCAGACTGAAGGGCGGGGGGCTCCGGTTCGACGATGTCCTGATCGACGGGCAGGGCGTGCTCGCCAAGGGCACGGCCGAGCTCGACAGCGACGGCGATCTGCAATCGGCGAACTTCCCGGTGTTCGCCACCTCCGAGGGCGACAAGGCCTCGGTGCGGGCCGATCGGGCGGCCGACGGCGCGCTCCGGGTGATGATGCGCGGCGATGTTTATGACGGCCGGAATTTCCTCAAATCGGCGATGGCCGGCCCAAGCGATCCGAGGGTAAAGGCGCGCCATCCCGATCTCGATATCGATATCAAGCTCGGCGTGGTGGCCGGGCATTTCGGCGAAACTGTCCGCGGGCTCGAGTGGCGGATGTCGCGCCGCAATGGCCGGGTTCGAACATTTCAGATGAATGCCAAGATCGGCCGCGATACGCCGCTGGTCGGCGAGATGCGCACGCGCGTCAACAACGGAAAGCCGGTGCTTTATTTCGAGACCAGCGACGCCGGCGCCCTGTTTCGCTTCACCGATATCTATCAGCGCATGCTCGGCGGCAAGATGTGGGTCGAAATGGATCCGCCGACGCAGGACGGTTCG
>SHVN01000028.1 GCA_009694215.1 Xanthobacteraceae bacterium | reverse complement strand
CCCTTGCGGCTTGCTAAGGAAGGATGGTTTGCGTCGAGCGTCACGATGTCAGCTCGGGCCCCTTCTGCGAGACCGCTCGTCGGCTGCGCGAGAGCATGCGCGCCACCACGCACTGCCGCCTCGAGCAAAGTGCGGCCCGTGGAAATGTCAGCGTCAGCAGCAAAGACATTGCGCTCGCGTAGCGCAAGGCGCTGCCCATACTCCAGCTGCCTCAGCTCGTCGGCGACACCGATAAGCACGTTAGAATCGGTTCCGATACCGAAGCGACCTTTCGAGTTCAAGAACGTCCGTGCCGGGAAAGTGCCGTCACCCAGACTCGCTTCGGTCACTGGACACAGCCCGACAACGGCGCCGGTTTTCGTAACAGCGGTCGTCTCCGTATCGGCCATGTGGGTCGCATGAATGAGGCACCAGCGCTCGTCTACTGGTGCGTTGGCGAGCAGCCATTCGACGGGCCGTTGTCCACACCACGCGATGCAGTCCTCGACCTCCTTCTCCTGCTCGGCAACATGAATGTGGACTGGTCCCTTCTTTGCCAGAGCAACGATAGCCGTCAGCTCCGATGGCGTGACGGCACGCAAGCTGTGCGGCGCCACGCCAATCGTCGCGCCTGGAAGCGTATCTAGAACCTTCGTTGATGCTTCGATGAGGCGCGCGAACTGATCGACGTCGCAAATGAACCGTCGCTGCCCGGCATGAGGCGACGAGCCACCGAACGTGGCATGCGCGTAAAAGGATGGCAGCAGAGTCAATCCGATCCCGCTCTGGCCAGCAGCCGATACGATGCGTGCCGCTACCTCGGCTATATTAGCGTACGGCGTCCCGTCGCGGTCGTGGTGGAGATAGTGGAACTCGCCGACGCGCGTAAAGCCGGCTTCCAGCATCTCGCAATAGAGCTGCAGCGCCACCGCCTCCACGTCCTCAGGCGTCATAGACAGTGCGAAGCGGTACATCGTGTCTCGCCAAGTCCAGAACGTGTCGGCGGTCGAACCACGAACCTCCGCGAGACCTGCCATCCCGCGTTGGAAAGCGTGACTATGGACACTAGCGACGCCAGGCACCGCAATCGCGTGCCGCTCATCGCCAGGTGACGACGCCACGGAGGTCGCAATGCTGCGAATGGCGGCGTCGGTTATCTCGATGCGGACATCCCGCGCCCATCCGTCGGGCAGCAGGGCATCTCTGACATGCAAAGCGCTCATACGCACTCCGAAGCCGACTGTAGTGAGTAGAAACTTGTCTATACAAATATGTCTATACATATTTGGGTGTCAAGCCGTGTCGCCAAACCTTCAAAAGAAGGTACGCTATTGAAGGAAAAGTGGACGTGGCGTGGGCGCCGTGCCGATTGGCATGTTCAATGCAACTTCTGGGAATATAATTTGGGCGCACTATGCGGTGAAACTATACTGGCCGATGCGATGATCCATGCCGCTCTGACTGGCGCAGATAATTGCCCAATAACGCCAACTTATGCTGCTTGCTCTTGGGCCCGCGTCGCGCGACGATGGCATCAAGGCCATAATAAGGGCCGCTATGCGGACAAATCGGGAGGGAATAATGATCAGAACCAGTAAGGCGACAGCCATTGGGCTTACCGCCGCAATTCTAGTTTTCGTGGCGGCAACCGCCGACGCCAAGGACAAGGTGAAGGTCGGCTTCATCGGTCCGTTGACGGGCGGCGTCTCGGTCAACGGCATCGGCGGACGCAACTCGGCCGATCTCGCCGTGAAGCTGCGCAATGCCGACGCCAAGGCAAAATACGAATACGAGCTGGTGGTGCTCGACGACGAGTGCAAGCCGAACGTGGCGGTGCAGGTCGCCACCAAGATGGCGGCCGACAAGGACATCATCGCCGCCGCCACGCATTATTGTTCGGCGACCGCCATCGCGACCGTCGACACCTATCACAAGTTTGGATTTCCGGTGATCATCTGGGGCGCAGTGCTGCCCGACATCACCTATCGCAACAAATACGCGGAAATTCACCGCGTCAACGGAACGATGATCAACCAAAACGATGCCAACGCGGAGCTCGTCTCCAAGCTCGGCTACAAGACCGTCGCGGTGATTCATGACACCACCGACTACGGCAAAGGGCATAATGAATATTTCAGCAAGGCGCTGGCCAAGATCGGCAAAGCGAAGATCGTCGGCACGTTCGGTGTGACCGCCGAGCAGCAGGACTTCACGGCCGAGCTTACGCAGATCAAGGCACTCAACCCCGAGGTGATCTATTTCGGCGGGCTGACCCCGATCGGCGTTCGTATCCGTTTGCAGATGGATAAGCTCGGGATCAAGGCTGTATTTGATGGGACCTCGGGCATCGTATCCGACGCCTATATCCAAGGCCTCGGCCCACTGGCCGAGGGCAGCCTCGCCTTCCGGGAAGGCGCCCCGACGGAGAAGCTGCCGGGCGGCAAATTCTTTATGGAAAAATACAACGCCCAGAAATACGACAACCCGCCTGAGGCCTATGGCGCCTTCGCCTATGCGGCGATGGACATGATCCTGAACACCATCGAGAAGGTCGGGCCCGACCGCAAGAAAGTCATCGCCGACCTCGGCAACGTGAAGGACCGCGATTCGATCGTCGGCAAGATCACCTTCGACGACCACGGTCAGAACACCGTAGCCGTGATCACGAAATACGTGATCCAGGACGGAAAATTCGTCGAGTGGGACGACAGCGAATATGCCAGCGGCAAGCGCAAGCTGCCCGGGCAGAAATAGCATAACGATCGGGGCGAGGCTCTGTGCAGCCTCGCCCCGTTGCTTTCCTGACTCGCGCAATTAAGACAACATCATGGATGTGGGGCTGTTCGCTCAATACGTCATGAACGGGCTGATGCTCGGCATGATGTATGCACTTGTCGCCGTCGGCTTCACTCTATTTTTCGGCGTCCTCGACATCATCAAGTTTTCGCACGGCGATGTGCTGACCGTCGGCGCCTTCGTAGCGCTTGCCACATTCGCCGGCCTGCACGCGGCCGGTTTCAATTCGCAACTGCTTGATCTCGTGATCATGCTCGCCGTCGCGACGTTGGCGATGGCCGCGCTTGGCATGTTGATCGCGCGTTACCTCGTCATGCCGCTGCGCTCGGCGCCGGCGCTCAACACGCTGCTGATCACGCTGATGCTCGGCACGGTGCTGCGCGAAGCGGTACGGCTGTTCTATCCGCAGGGCGCCAATCCGAAGCCGTTTCCGGCGCTGCTGCCGCAAAACTCGATCGACCTCGGCAGCCTCAATTTGCGGCTCGACAATGCGCTGATGCTGGCAGCGGGCGCGGCGGTCATTGTCGGCCTGCAGTATTTGCTCAACCGCACCAAGCTCGGGCTTGCCATTCGTGCGGTTGCGCAGGACGAGGAGACGGCGCGCACCATGGGTGTCAATTTCACCGCCATTGTGCTCGTCACCTTCGCGATCGGCTCCGGTCTTGCGGCATTCGCCGGGGTGATGAACGGGCTCTATTATAACGAGATCAACTTTGGCATCGGTCTTTATCTCGGCGTAATCGGCTTTTCCGCCGCGATCATTGGCGGGCTCGGCAGCATCTATGGGGCGATCCTCGGCGGCTTCCTGTTCGCCGGACTGCAGACGGTCGGGACCGTGCTATTGCCGTTCGCCAGCGCCTACAAGGACGTGTTCGCTTTCGCCGTCGTCATCGCCATCATGGCCTGGCGCCCAACCGGGCTGATCCAGGAAAAAATCAGCGAGCGAGTTTGATGGCGGGGGACGCGAAGACGTCACGGGCGGCAGTATGGCCGGGTATTATCGCACTTGCGATCGCGGCCGGATACCTGATCGCGCTGCTGGCGGTGGAGAAGCAATCTCTCATCATTGCTCTTTTGGCTGTCGGTATCATTGTCGTGATCGCGGCCGCATGGTTTGGCCTTTTGGACGGCGTCAGCCACGCGTTTTCCGATCATGAGGATGCGCTGGGCGGATTTGCCATCCTTGCGCTACTCGCTGTCGGAGCGTTCTTTCACGAGGATCATTTCGTTCTGTTGCTGGTCACGACCGTACTGCTCTACAGCGTTGCGACGCTGGGCTTGAACATCCAGTTCGGCTACGCCGGAGTGCTGAATTTCGCCGGCGCGTCGTTTTTCGGCATCGGTGCCTATACGTCGGCGGTGCTCAATGCGCATACAGCCTTGCCGCATCTGATTGTGCTGTTGATCGGTGGCCTGCTGGCGGCATTAATTGGCTCTTTGCTGCTGCTGCCGGTGTTGCGCACGCGCGGACACTACGCGGCCGTCGTCACTATCGCCTTTGCACTGCTGTTCAAGACTTTTCTCGAAGTCAACGACGTGCTCGGCGGGCCGCAGGGCATGCAGGTCAAAGGCATGACCATCCTGGGCTGGTCATTCAATGACAATATCGAGATCGGCGGAATCTCGCTCTCGTTCTACATGAATTATTTCATGATTAGTCTGCTGCTGCTGATCGGAGCGTTCGTTGTCGTTCGCAGGCTCGAACGATCCTGGATCGGGCTCAATCTCGACGCGCTTCGGCTCGACGAGACCGCCGCAAGCTGTTTCGGCCTTGACGTCGTGCGCTGGAAAATTACGGCATTCTTGATCGGCAACTTTCTCATCGGCGTTGCGGGTGCCATGTTCGGCATGGTCGGAAGCTTCGTCGCACCGAATAACTACACCTTCGCCGACTCTCTCATTCTCGTTTCGATCCTGCTGCTCGGCGGCATTGGCAATCCCTGGGGGCTCATCGTCGCCACGTTCATTGTCGTGGTCGTTCCGGAAAAACTACAGACCATCCAGGAATATCGCTTCCTACTCTATGCCTTGCTGGTGATTGGCGTGCTGCTGTTCCGTCCCGAGGGGCTACTGCCGCGCCCCGTGCGCCGCTATTTCCCGGGATGGCAGCCATGACCGCACTGCTGGAAGCCCGCGGCGTCGTGAAGCGCTTCGGCGGTGTGGTCGCGCTCGATGGGCTCGATCTCGCCGTTACCGCTGGCGAGATCATCGGACTCATCGGCCCCAATGGCTCCGGCAAGACGACATTCTTCAACGTCGCCACAGGAATCTACGCTGCCAACGCAGGCAACGTGATGTTCGATGGCGCCGACATCACAAGGGTTCCAGCCCGCGCGATCTATCGGGCCGGGGTTTCCCGCACCTTCCAACGTTCACGCTTGTCGCTGCCGTTGTCGATCTTCGACAACATCATGATCGGCAATCACAAGCGGCTCAATCAGGGGCTTTGGTTCAATCTTGTGAAACGGGGCGACTTCAAGCGTGAATTTGAGGCGAGCTACCATGCCGCGCGTGCGCTGGTCGAAGTCTTCGAGCCGGCGCTTGCAGGCCGCATGTTCGAGCCGGTTGCCGGCCTGCCGATGATCGATCGCCGCCGCATCGAAATTTGCCGCGCGCTCATCAGCGAGCCGAAACTGCTGCTGCTTGACGAACCCTCGGCCGGCATGACGCACGACGAAACGGCCGAATTGATGAACGACATTCTGCTCGTGCGCGAACGCAAAAAGGATCTGACGATCATCATCGTCGAGCACGAGATGGGGGTGATCGAACGCATCACCAATCGCTGCGTGGTGCTCAATTTCGGCCGCAAGATCGCGGAAGGGCCTTACCGCGACGTGGCCGCCGATGCCCAGGTGCAAGAAGCTTATCTTGGAGTCGCTTGATGGCTGGCATGCTCGAGATCGATGGCGTCTACACGGCCTACGACAAGGCCGATGTGCTGCAGGGCGTCTCGCTGTCGGTGCAACCGGGTAGCATCGCCTGTCTGCTCGGCTCCAACGGCTCCGGCAAGACGACGCTTGTGCGCTCGATCCTGGGACTGACGCCGGCGCGCGCCGGACGTATCGTCTTCAACGGCACCGACATCACGCGGCTGGCGACCCACAAGGTTGTCGCCGCTGGCATTGCCTGCATCCCCGAGGGGCGGAAAGTCTTTCCGAAGCTGACGGTCGAGGAGAATTTGCGCGTCGGCGCCTATCAGGAACCTTCGGACAAGATCACGCAATCGCGCATGGCCGACATCTTTCGCACCTTTCCGCGCCTGGCCGAGCGTCGAACGCAGCTCGCCGGCACCATGTCGGGTGGCGAGCAGGCGATGGTGTCGATCGGGCGCGGCCTGATGTGCGCGCCGAAGCTGCTTCTGATCGACGAACCATCGCTCGGCCTGTCGCCGCTGCTGGTGAAAGAGAATTTCAATATCATCCGCCAGATCAACGAGCGCGGCATCACCGTGCTGTTGGTCGAGCAAAACGTGCATCAGACGCTGGCCATCTCGCATTTCGGTTTTGTCTTATCGAAAGGCCGTGTCGCGACCAGCGGGACGCCGTCGGAGCTTGCGGACCGCAGCGAGGTGCGTGATGCTTATTTTGGGTAGGCCATGCCATCATCGATCGAACTGACGCAGCAACTGGTTCGCTTCAACACCATCAATCCGCCTGGGGCCGAACGGCCTTGCGCGTAGTGGCTGGCGGACCTGCTGGAGGGTGCCGGTTTTGCGGTCGAGCTCGTTCCGTTCGGCGAGGGACGGGCGCAGATCCTTGTGCGTCTGGGCGGCACGGAGACCAAGTTGCCGCTCGGCTTTACCGGCCATATCGAACCGTGCCGCTCGGTGCGCAGCCCTGGTCGGTCGATCCCTTTGCGGCCGATATCGCCGACGGCAAGCTTTACGGCCGCGGATCGTCGGACATGAAAAGCGGCGTGGCGGCTTTCGTTACGGCTTGCATGGCCAACGCCGATCGGCTGGCGAATACACCGGGCGTTCTACTGGTGATCATTGCCGGCGTGCATAAGATATCAACTTTACAGCGATTAGAGTGTGTCGGATGGCGGCGCACTATGCAACTGGATAGGTCTGTTGTGGGTCATTAGCGAATGAGCAATCTCGCGCCAAATTCCATCAATGCCCGCTTCGTCCCGATAACGACCAAAATGTTGCAGCGCCGCGAATGATGTGACGTGCCATTAGCCGACATTATTGCCGCAGTATCCGAAATGCTCGCGTTTAATCCGCCCATTAGACCCTATCAATGCGCCTAACTCGGTGTCTTCGGACCCGATGTCAGCCCAACTAAAGTGCAAACCGCGCCCGCGATCATGCCGGCACGGACCTGGTATTTGTTGTCGTCTTTGGACAGCACGCGCTGGGCGGCGGCACAATGTCCACTTGGATTAACGGTCAATTGATTTGCCTCAAGAACCCGATCGTACAGTTCGGCTATCTAGAAAAAGCACCCAAGTTCATATGTCGAAGGCAGCGTTGGCGGCACGTTCAGACAATCGAGAGAGGTGGAGCATGTACCGGCATATTCTCATCCCAACCGATGGCTCGGAGCTAGCGGAGCATGCGGTGACGAATGGATTGTCGCTGGCGAAGTCCATGGGAGCCAAGGCATCCGTGATCGTCGTCGAGAAACCATTCGACGTGTTCAGCGTTCCAGAGTCGAGAGCGATGCATATAACTGAGATGTCCGCCAAACATGCCGAGCAGATCAAGAAGCACGCCACAAGCGTGTTGAATCGCGCTGCGGAGGCGGCCAAGCAGGCCGGCGTATCTTGCGACACGATTCAGGTGGAGCACGAGCAACCCTATCAAGCCATCATCGCGGCGGCGCATTGCCGGCGAGCACCAAAGCAGGCACGGACAGCAGCATCATGGCGAGGGCGGAAGGGCATGTTTCGCGAACATAACAAAAAATTATCATCACGAAGCGCGAGCCTTGCGGCTGTCCTTATTCGCATAATGGCAGGTTATGTAATATTGTAAGTCCGTCGGGCGGTAGCGCGCGTAAGAAAAATGCTGTGGTGTCGTGTGCGCCTTCGGCTTTCGCGGTGGTAGGCGGACCAATGCCATTTTGAAGATTTGTTTACGAGCCTGGGCAGGTTCGTCAACTCGTCTCTCGATCCGCAGCTTTTTGAGCTTTATCGTCAAAACACAAATCAGGTGGATCCAAGTCTACTCGCGACGTCGGCCATCCGCATCATACCTGTGACGTAGCGAGCAAGTTCGTTTCGTTGGTGCGTTCCGCTAGCCACGTTCTTTGGTAACGGGTCTTGCCGCCCGCAAATACTTCAAGCCCACCCCCCCAACGCATGCTATATTTTTTTGTCACTCGGACTAGTCAATATCAGGAACATCGAGCGGCGCCAGAAGTTCAATGATATCAGCTGCGCACTCGAGACGTTCTCATGCATAAAAGGTGTGAACGTGCTACCCTCGCGTTGGAGGAGTTGATCCGGAGATATTCAATGCAAAAAGGAATCGACATTCCACACGTTGAAGCCGGTCCGGCGACTGTCCATTGGGGATTTTTCGACGCCAAGCTCTTGCCTGTCCTGACCATCGACAGCGGCGATCATGTAACGATTTCGTCGGTATCAGGCACGCCCGAACTGTTGCCGCCGCCGCCTTTCAAAATCCCGCCGGCATTGCCCGCCATTCACGCTGCAAACGGCCCCCAACGTTTTTTCGGCCACATGTGCACCGGGCCGGTCGCGGTGCGGGGGGCAAAAGCCGGGCAGACATTGCAGGTCGATATCGAGGCAATCGATCTGCATTACGATTGGGGATACAATGTCATTCGACCGCTCGCCGGCGCATTGCCAGACGATTTTCCGGAATACCGGCAGATCCACATCTTGCTCGACAAGGCCCGCATGACGGGACGGCTGCCCTGGGGTCAGGAAATTCCTCTGCGGCCTTTTTTCGGGGTTATGGCGGTGGCGCCACCGGCCGCCTGGGGCACAATAACGACCCTGCCGCCGCGCAGAAATGGCGGCAATCTTGACAACAAAGAACTTGTCGCCGGCACGACGCTGTATCTTCCCGTTTTCACCGATGGTGCGCTTTTCTCCGTGGGCGATGGGCATGGCGCGCAGGGCGATGGTGAAGTCTGCGTCACGGCGATCGAGACCGGGCTTGTCGGCACCTTTCGTCTCACCATCCGCGACGATATGCGGCTCGAATGGCCGCTGGCCGAGACGCCCACGCACATGATCACCATGGCGTTCGACCCCGATCTCGACGATTGCGTGGTGATTGCACTGCGACAGATGATCGATCTGATTTGCACGCGCGCCGGCCTCGACCGCTACCAAGCCTATGCCTTGCTGAGTCTTGCCGCGGATCTGCGCGTCACGCAGGTGGTGAACGGCAATAAGGGCATTCATGTCATGTTGGACAAGCGCTATCTGACGCGCGGCTGATAGCCGCGCGCCGGTGGTTCAAACTGCGTGATCGCTCACCGCCGCTTCTTTTTTGTGGTGGCCTTCGCCGGTTTTCCGGCTTTTGTCTTCGTCGCCTTGATTGCTGTCCTGGCGGGAATGATCGGCAGCAGCACGAAGTTTTCCCGCCCGCCGCCGAGATGAATCGTGGTCTTGCCGCCGTAGATCTCCATCGGGCGGTCGCGCGGATCGTCATGCAGGAATGGGCCGTTACCGGTGAACTCGTTCTTCATATTGGAGAGTTTGCCGCCCGAGCCGCCGGGATAGACATAATCGCGTCCGCGCACGCTCAGGGCTACGCGATAGCCTTTCGGCACGACGATGCAGGTCGGGATGATCTCGATATCAAGCTCGTAGACCTCGCCGGGCTTGAGCGGCTGTTTTTCATCGTGGGTGTGATAGGGGCGGAACGGCAACGTAAGCTTCTTGTCGAGCTTGCGATGCGAAGCGCGCAGCCAGCCTTGTCCGATCGCGGTGTGTGGGTCGAGCGCGCCCTGAAACACGACTTCCTTCATGTCAGGGCCGAACACCCGCAGCACCAGAAAAATATCGGCATCCGCGGTCGACGATGAGACGTGAAGCTTGGCGGAAACTGGGCCGGTAATCTCGGTTGCCTCCCGCATCGGTTCGGTCAGGAATGTGACGCCGTCGCCGGGCGCGTCGAACGTCACCGTGGCCGAACCTTTCGGCGATTCAGCCGCTAGCTTTTGGCTGTCAGACGTGAGGTGGAACTTGGTCCACTTGGTGCTCGGGAGCGGCCAATTGCTCTCGTGGCGAATGACAAACTTCTCGCCGGGATGACGAACGTTCAGTTGCACCCGCGGCTGCTTATTCCAACCGTTTTTCTCGCCCTTGAGGAAATAGCCGAAGAACTTCTTCTGAAGATTGACGCCGTAGTCGGTATAGTAATGTGTCCAATGCTCGATGCCGTGTACTTCGAGCCATTTCTGCTTCGATGCCGAGCGATAGAAGCCTTCGAAGTTACCGCGTGGGTGCAGCGGCTGGCCGCCCCAATTTGCGGCGGAGAGCAGCGGCACCTTGACCTTCGACCAATCCGGAAACATCGCCTTGTAAAATTCGTCGTCCAGCGGATGCGCGAAGTAGGTCTTGCCGAGATCGTAGCGATTGGCACCCATCTCTTCTTCGGTAAGCGTTTCCGGGCCTGACACCCAGTCGCCATTCATGCGGCTGCGGTGTCCTTTGGTGCCGAGGCCGTACTGCACGGTCTTGACTTGCATGTCATACCAGTTTTGCGCAAAAGTGTTATAGATGCCGCCGTTGTGGCTCAGCTCGCGATAAAAATCGGCAAAACCTTCCCAAACACAGATGGCGGCTAGGTGCTTCGGCTGCATGCTCGCGACCTGCCACTGGTTGATGGCATAATAGGAGATGCCGCTCAAACCGACCTTGCCGTTTGACCACGGCTGCACGCCCGCCCACTCGACGCAATTGTAAAAGTCCCTGGTCTCGCGCGGCGACCAGTGTTCCACGTAGCCAGGCGAACGGCCGCAGCCGCGCGAATCGACGCGCACGCACACATAGCCATCCGGCACCCACTTTTCCGGGTCGCAGATTTCCCAGCTCTGGTATTTGTTGCTTGATCCGGCCATCACGTCCGGCTGCTTCTGCTCCATGCGCTTCCAGGCGGTCTTGTAGCCGTCTTCGAAATGCAGCCACTTGCCGTAAGGGCCGTGGCTGAGGAGGACGGGATAGCGGCCTTTCTTGATCGGCCGGAACACGTCGCATCGCAGCACTAGTCCGTCATCCATCGTGATCGGCATGTCCCAATCGATCTGCATTCCATCGCGGACTTCGCTGACTTCACGATAGCTCATGATTTTTCACTCCTGGAAATTGCCTTCGGACATTCATTTCTTGGGAATGACCGGCAGTAAGACATAGGCCTGCCGGTTGGGCCCGGCGTGCAGCGTCACATCCCCGCCGAAGACCGCCGGCGGCCGGTCGCGCGGATCGTTATGAGTGAAGGGGCCGACGCCGGTCCATATTTTGCCCAGCGTCTCCAGCCCGGCGCCGGGTTCGCCCGGAAAGACGTAGTCGGTGCCGCGCACCGAAAGCGCGAGCCGATAGCCCTTCGGGAGCACGATGCAGGTCGGCCATACCTCGACATCGACCTCGTAAACTTGGCCGAGCGTGAGCTTCTGCTCCTCGTCATGGGCGTGATACGGCCGGTATGGCAGCGAAAGCTTGCGGTCGAGTTTGCGGTGTGAGCAGCGCAGCCAGCCTTGCGCGATCGGTGTATGGGCATCGAGCGCGCCCTGGAAGGTGATTTCCTTAAGGTCTGGCGTGAATGCGCGCACCACTAGAAACAGATCGGCGTCTTCCGTCGCCGACGACACCCACAGCTTCGCTGCGATCGGCCCGGTCAACTCGGTCTCGTGTTCGAGCGGCTCTGTCAAGAATGTAACGCCGTCACCAAAGCCGGCATATGTGACGGAACTTTCCGAATTCTGCGTTGCAGTCGACATCGTCATGTCGCCCGGGCGGATGTAGAATTTTGTCCATTGCGTGCGTGCGAGAGGCCACTCGTTCTCGTGCCGCTCGACGAATTTCTCACCCGGGTGACGCACCTGCAGCAGCGCATTCGGCTGTTTGCTCCAGCCTGTGTCCTCGCCTTTCAGAAAATGGCCAAAAAACTTCTTCTGCAGTCCGAGACCGTAATTCGTGTAGAAATGCGTCCAATGCTCGATGCCATGCACCTCGAGCCACTTCTGGTCCGACGTGGCGCGCACGAAGCCTTCGAAATTGCCGCGCGGGTGCAGGCCTTGCCCGCCCCAGTTGGCCGATGAGAGCAGGGGCGTTTTGACCTTGCTCCAGTCAGGCATGCGGGAGCGCCAATATTCATCGGTGTCGAGCTTGCGCGAGATGCAGTCTTCGTAAAAGTCTCGGCGATTTCGGCCGAGCTGCTCTTCCGATAAAGTCTCCGGCCCCGACACCCAGTCGCCGTTCATGCGGCTCTTGAAGCCACGCTTGCCGCGCCCATTCTGCACGGTATAGACCTGCGCCTTCGACCAGTCCTGAACGAACCCGCGGCAGAAAATCCCGCCGTGGTGCGCCATGTCGCGGTAGAAATCGGCGGCGCCCTCCCAGATGCAAATCGCGGCGAGATGCTTGGGTTGCAGCGCGGCCGTCTGCCATTGGTTCTGGCCATAATAGGAGATGCCGTTGAGGCCGACTTTGCCGTTCGACCATGGCTGCACGCCAGCCCAATCAACGCATTGCGCCAGATCCTTCGCCTCGCGTAGCGACCAGATGTCGATAACGCCAGGCGAGCGACCCGCGCCGCGGCTGTCGACGCGGATACAGACGTAGCCGTCCGGCACCCATTTCTCCGGATCGACTACCTCCCAGCATTGATATTTGTTGGTCGAATCGGTCGGCACGTCCGGCTGGTCGGCACACATGCGCCGCCATTGGTCGGTGTAAAGATCCTCGAAGTGCAACCACTTGCCGTATGGCCCAAGCGTCATGATCACGGGATATTTGCCGTCGGCGACCGGCCGGTAGATGTCGCATCGCAACACCAGCCCGTCTTCCATCTTGATCGGCATATCCCAATCGATCCGCATGCCATCGCGGATTTCACTCTTCTCACGGTAATCCATGGGCTCCTCGACGTTCGGTTGGCATTCAATAATTATCGGGCGCCACCAATTCGCCGTCCTTCGGTATCGAATAGGTGAATCCGGCGCCGGTCTAAGGAGAGGGTGATACGCTCGCCGGCCGTGATCTCGGCCATGCCGAGGCCTTCGGTGACCGCGATGAACGCCCGCTCGGTGCCGGCGTCGAAATAGAGCAGCGTATCCTTGCCGAGCGGTTCGACCAGTCGCACCGGAAGCTCGACGTCGCCGTTGTCGCCGAGCGCGACGCCCACGTGCTCGGGCCGGATGCCGAGCGTGACCGCGCCGGGCTTTGTAGCCTTGAAGTTTTCCGGCAACACGACATCGAAGGCTGGTGAGCGAAAACGGGTGGCCGCGCTTTCTTGCACGATCTCGCCAGCAACCAGGTTCATTGATGGCGAGCCGAAAAAATCGGCGACGAAATAGTTAACCGGATTCGAATAGATCTCCATCGGCGAACCGATCTGTACGATTTCGCCTGAGCGCATGACGACGATGCGGTCGGCTAGCGTCATGGCTTCTTCCTGGTCGTGGGTGACGTAAATGAAGGTGCGCTTGAGCGCTTGGTGCAGCCGGTCGCATTCCGCGCGCAGCTCACGGCGCAGCTTGGCGTCGAGGCTCGACAGCGGCTCGTCGAGCAGGAAGGTGGAAGGGTTGGTTACCAGGGTACGGGCAAGTGCGACGCGCTGGGATTCTCCGCCTGAACATTGGCTCGGCATCTTCTCGAGCAGATGGCCGATGCGCACCATCTCCGCCACTTCGCGCACGCGCTTGACGCGTTCCTCCGACGGAACGTTCTTCATGCGCAACCCGAACTCGATGTTCTGCGCCACGTTTTTGTGCGGGAACAGGGCGTGGCTCTGGAACACCATTCCGAGGCCGCGGTCACGCGGCTCCAGGTCGTTGACCACGCGTCCGTCGATGCGGATCTCGCCGGATGTCGGATCCTCGAAGCCGGCGATCATGCGCAGTGTCGTCGTCTTGCCGCAACCGGAAGGTCCGACAAAGACGACGAATTCGCCATCCTCGATGGTGAAGCTCAGGTCTTTCACGGCTTTGACTGCGCCGAAAGATTTTTCCAGATTGCACAACTCGATGCGCGCCACCGTTATCTCCGTACCATGCCGAAGCTGAAGCCGCGCGCGAGATGCTTGCGGATGATGAGACCGACGATCATGAGCGGAACGGTGATGCCGACCGCAAGTGCCGCCTGGCGGCCGTATACGCGTCCCTCGGTCGAGCCTTGATATTTGGAAAGCTCGATGGGCAGCGTGGTAACCTGGGTTTTGGTAAGGATCAGCGCCAGGAGATACTCGCTCCAGGTCAGGATCAGAATGAAGAGGAAGGTTGCGACCAGGCCCGAGCGGATCAGCGGCAACACGATTTCAAACACCGTACGCCAGCGCGAGGCGCCCAGAATCTCGGCCGCCTGTTCGATTTCACGTGGCACCTCGTCAATGAAGCTCTTGGTCATCCACACCGCGTAAGGCAGGCTGGTAAGGAAATAAATGAGAATTAAACCGACCATGCTGTCGAGTAGGCCGAGCGCCGAATAGAACAGCGACAACGGCGCCACTATTACGATCGGTGGAATCATGCGGAGCATGAGGAGCTGGAACATCCGCACCTCAGAGAGAATCTTATAACGCGAGACGCCGTAGGCGATCACCGAGCCAAACAGCACCGCGAGCAGCGTCGACGTGGACGCAATAATGGCTGAGTTGCCTAGCGAAATCAGTGGTTTCTGCGAGGAGATTGAGTATTGCGTGGCGGCGTATTGCTCGGCTCCGAACCAGACATTCAAGTAATTGTCGAGCGTCGGTGGATCTGGAAAGTAGACGGGCGGCCAAGTGAACCACTGCGTATCCGGTTTGAAGGAAGTGGAGACCATCCAATAGATCGGAAAGAACGCGATCACCGCCCAGAGGCTGAGCACGATGTAACGCACGATCGAAGTCGCGCGCCGTCGTTGCGATTTGATCATGACCCGCTCCCTGAATTACCGGCCGCCTTATTGCCGTACACCGTATCGAGCGTCTGCTTCTCCTGCCGCAGGATACGGATGGCGATGAGCACGATCACGACCATCATCACCATGACGATGTAGGACATCGCCGCGCCCTTCGATATCTGGAAATATTGCCACGTGGTGATGAAAATGTAGACCGGCAGCGTCTCGGTTGCGGTCCCCGGGCCGCCCTGCAGCAAGGCCCAGGTCTTGGGAAACTCGGCCATGGCTTCGAGGAAGCGCAATATCAGCGCCAGGAAGATGACTGGGCGCAACAGCGGTATCTGCACTTCCCAGAAGATTCGCCACTTCGATGCGCCGAGAATTTCGGCGGCCTCGATCGGCTCTTTCGGGATCGAGGAAAGGCCCGCTAGCATGATGATAAAGGAGAAGGGCGTCCAATTCCAAATCTCGAGCAGCATGACGGTCGGCAATGCGATGTGGGGATTGGTGAGCCATGCCGGCTTGAATTCGATCCCGATGATGCGCGTGATGGCATCATTGATGGGGCCGCTCTGGTACAGCATCATTTCCGCGGTGTAGGCGACCACGACGGGGACAGTGAGCATCGGCAGGATGAAGATGATGTAGTAGAGCGCCTGCCCGCGGAACGGTTTGTACATGAGGTAGGCGAGCGCAAAGCCCATAAGGAAGCATCCGATGGTCGACCCGGTGGCAAACATCAGCGAGCGCACAGCCGCCCAACCAAAACGCGGATCCGTCAAGACTTCTTTGAACAAATCCAGGCCGACCCAGTCGGCGTCCCACCAAGATCCAAGATACACGGTCCATTGGTGCAACGAAAAATAGAGCTGCAGGAACAGCACCGGTAGCAGCACGAAACCCATGAGTGCGATCAGCGGACTAAGGATCGACCACTTGAAGCGCTTGATCGCACGGCGTCTGGAAACCTCGCGCATTGAGAGGCGCGGCTGAACGTCATCGGCGGCCGCAACGACGGCGACGCTCATGGAGCGGCTCCTGCAGGTAGACCGGACGGGCTCATGGCCCGTCCGGGTTGGACCTTAGCCGGTTCGTGCTTTATTCGCACCGTGCCGTCACACCGGCACATTGCGCTTGGGCATCACCGCTTTGTAGCTCGCCAGATCCGCTTTGAGTTTGGTGCGGCCGATGCGGCCGACGATGGCGTTCCACTCTTCGTCGGTCTTCTTCAGCACGTCCTTGGCCGGAAGCTGCCCGACATAGGCCTCCGACAGGTTCTTGCCGAGCGTGTCCTGGAACTCCAGGAAGCCGGTCAAATAAGTTGGCGGCGCGACCACCTGGAAGTTCGCTTCGATCGCCTTGATGCCCGCGGGGCTGTATGCCTTCTGAACCGCTTCCGATTTCATGTGTTCCTTTGCCCAGGCGTCGTTAAACGTGTTCACGGGATCGCTCACGATCGGAATGCTGTTCTTACCCGAGCCAAGCCAGAGCGCGAGATAGGCCGCCTGCGCCTTGCGCGGGCTATACTTGTTAATCAGGATTGCGGCGAGCGGAGACGAGATCGAGCGATGGATGCGCTTGCCGGAAAAATCAGAGCCCGGCACAAGCCCGTACAGCCAATTGCCCGTGGTTTTTGACTTCGCGGGATTCTCGTTCAGCTTGGCGGTGCCATCCCAATACTGGCAGGTCACCACGTGGCCCTGCGCGATGCGCGGGATCATCTGCGGCGTGCCCCAGCCAGCCGACTCGGGATGCGCTACTTTCTTTTCCTGCAGGTAGATCTCGAGGGCGTATTGTCCGGCCGGCGTGTTGAGCGTCGCGTTCATGTCATCGTCGAAGGTGAAGCCGCCGGCGCTGTAGAACATCATGTACCACCAGGTCGGCCCGTTGGCGCGATTGCGCAGGCTGCCGGACCCGTAGAGATCCTTCGCCGGATCCATCAGGGCCTGCTGGATGCGGAACTCGTCCTCCCAGGTCTCGGGGAACTTCAATTCTTTGCCGTGCTTGTCGGCGAAACGTTTCTTGTTGTCGGAATTCTCGATCAGATCTTTTCGCACATATTGAATGTGCACGTTGCCGTCGGTCGGAATGCCGTAGGTCTGGCCCTTGTAGGTCATGAAGTTGGCGTAATCGGCGACCGCTTCAATCTTGAAGTTAGCCTTCTTCATGTACTCGTCGAGTGGCTCGAGGTAGCCAGCCGAGGCGAGCGACGGAATCATGTTGGAATCGATGTGGATGAAATCGAACTGCGGCGAGCGTGACAGCGCCTCGGCCATGGCGCGCTGCGGCGCGTCGAAGATCGAGATGTCCTGGACCCCGCCGATGCCGATTCCGGTCGCCTTCTTGAAATCAGCGATCACCGGTTGCATCGGTACTAGGTATGGCGACCAGATCATTCCGGTAACGTCGGCAGCTCCGGCCGTCTTTGCTGCGGCGATGGTGCTTTCCTCCATAGATGCGGCAAAGGCGAGTGGGGTTGTGCCAGGCAAGAAGTTTGCAACGGTAAGCCCGACACCACCTTCCACGAATGTGCGCCGCGAAATTTTCGACTTGGTCATGACTTCCTCCCGGTTGGTTCTTTTTGGTAGTGCTCAAGGATGCGCGTTTCGACGAACGTCGCGCCACTGCGGATTACGGTAGGGCACGATATTTTTTTGGACGATGAAACTGAATGCGGGAAAATACGTGCCCAGCGCTGTCTGCAACGCATTGGCGCAGACATATTTTTATAATTTTGTTCGCGAGAGCCGTAACCCACTGGTCCTCCCGAGCCTTGGCCTTAAGTCTCGCGCATGCCAATCACGGCTATTACGCGTTAGGACCAAGTACAACTCTGGCGTTTACTTCCCAAAACCTTCCGCATTATAAGCCGCGGTTAAATCCATCGTAGGATGATGCGTTTCGATCCGCAATACGGTTCTCGGTCCGGCCGACAAATACGACTCGTTATTTCATCCATGGAAACGGCCCGCGATAAAGCGCAGCAACAATGGAATGGAAGACATTTAGAGGTCTTCGGCCGATCGGCGCTCGGCTACGCGACGGTCTCCACGTCCCACTTGGGCGCTCGCTCGGGTGGGTCGGCGATGCGGATGTTGTGGCTGCGCAACGCTGAAATCCGCCGCATCTCCTCGCCGCTGAGCGAGAAATCGAACACGTCGAGGTTTTCCACGATGTGCGCCTCTTCGAGCGCGCGCGGCACTGCCGCGACCATCGGCTGTTGGATCAGCCAGCGCAGGCAGATCTGGGCTGGCGTCTTGCTGCGCGCCTTGGCGATCTCAGAGACGACGGAATCGTCGAGCAACTTGCCGCGTGCGACCGGGCAGTAGGCGGTCAGAATCATGCCGTGCCGGCGTAGCGCCGCGAGCATGCGGTCTTGCGGCAGATAGGCATGGTATTCGATCTGGTTGGTGACCAGCGGTTCGGGGCAGACGCGTACCGCCTCCTCGATCATGGCGAGCGTGAAATTCGACACGCCGATATGGTGCGTGAGCCCGTTCCGCTTAGCCTTGGCGAGGGCCCCGAGTGTCTCGGCGAACGGCACCTTAGGCTGCGGCCAATGCACCAGCAGGAGGTCGACATGGTCGAGGCCGAGCGCCTTCAGGCTCGTCTCCACCGAGCGCAGAAAATCGGCCTCGCGTGCGTTCTCCTCGGTCACTTTGGTGGTGACGAACAACTCGTCGCGCGCGATGCCGCTGGCGCGGATGCCTTCACCGACGCGCTCCTCGGTGCCGTATTTGCGCGCCGTGTCGATGTGGCGGTAGCCTGCCGCGATGGCGGCGGCGACCAGTTCGGCCGGGCGGTGCGGCAGTTCCATGGTGCCGAAGCCGATCACCGGCATTTTTGTGCCGTGTGCGGTGAGGGTGAAGGCCTTTGGGGACTGCATTGGGGACTCCGAGGCGGGGAGGGCG
The DNA here is from genome assembly GCA_009694215.1 of Xanthobacteraceae bacterium. Taxonomy (GTDB): domain Bacteria; phylum Pseudomonadota; class Alphaproteobacteria; order Rhizobiales; family Xanthobacteraceae; genus Z2-YC6860. The sequence continues at coordinate 9,537 of SHVN01000028.1, read as the reverse complement.
GAATCAAAATACTAGTGCGGCGCCCGGGCAATAGTAAACGGGGCCACGGGCAATGCTGTTGTCTTTTCCGAAAATTTCATCCGGTGTAGATTAGTGTCGCGAGGCAAATTGATCCACCCCCGCAAAAGTGGTCCGACCTGAAGTATGTCTTATGGTATCAAGGAGGACCGTTATGCCAAAGAAGAGACACAAGCCGGAAGAGATTGTCGAGAAGCTGCGGCAGGTTGACGTTCTGGTCTCGCAGGTCAAGACCGACGTTTGTACTTGTTCGCTTTGCCCCGAAAACGACCATCTGCCGTCAAATCGCGATCCGTCGATATGTGCCATAAGCAAGCATCGCGATCGCGGTCGCAGACGTCCGCTTTACCCCCAACAACGGACATCGCTTGGCGCGAGTGGCATGTCCGCTTTGTGCCATATTCAAATATCGCTCCTCCAAAAAATTTACCTCCCGCACCGCAGCGCGGGAGGGCAATGACAGTATATCCAGCCGGATTGGCAGCATTGGGCTGAACCACGTCACTTTGGCATCACTATTCTACATACGGCATATGGCCGTGGCTATAATTCGTTGCGGGAGGCGGCTATGGTTGCTTTCACGAGAGCCCGGCTATGTCAGGGAGGGGATGATGAAGAGGCAATGGATTGCAGCAGCGCTACTGGCGCTCGCGGGAATAAGTGGTGCGCAGGCCCAGGACTACCCGACGCGAACGGGGACAGTGATCGTGCCGTTCGCGCCCGGGGGACCGGCCGACATCACAGGCCGGATCGTGGCGGACATCTTCTCTCGCCATCTCGGCCAGCAGTTTGTGGTCGAGAATGTCGTCGGAGCCGGCGGCACCGTTGGGGCGCTCCGCGCCGCGCGCGCCAAGGCCGACGGCTACACCATCATCTCAGGTCACATGGGTACGCACGCCGCGGCGCCCTCGTTCTATCCCAACCTGGGCTATGACCCGGAGAAGGATTTTGAGCCAATCGGCCTGATCGCCGAGCAGCCGGAACTGCTCGCGGTCCGCAAGGATATCCCGGCCAACAATCTCAAGGAGTTCATCGCTTACGCCAAGGCCAACGAGAGCAAGCTCAACATGGGGCACGCGGGCGTCGGCTCCGTGTCCTACGTTGGCTGCCTCCTTCTCAACGCAGCCATCGGCATTAAGCCGACCATGGTGCCATTCACCGGCACGGCGCCGGTGATGAACGCGATCCTCGCGGGCCAGATCGACTACGACTGTGATCCGATACTCGGACCGCTGCCCCACGTGCGCGCGGGCACGGTCAAGGCGCTTGCCATTGCCTCAAAGAAACGGAGCCCGCTGCTGCCGGACGTGCCAACCTCCTATGAGCAGGGCCTGCCCGAATTCGACTGCGCACCTTTCTATGCCTTGTTCGCGCCGAAGGGCACGCCCAAGCCCATTATCGACAAACTCGCCGAAGCCCTGAGCAAGGGCCTCAATGAGGAGGCCGTGCAGAAGCGGCTGGCCGATCTCGGCGCCGATATCGCCGAGCCGAACCGCCGCGGACCAAAAGCTCTGGCCGATCTGGTGAGGAGCGAAATCGCGCGGCTGACGCCAATCCTGAAAGCCGCAACTGCCAAATAATCTGGAGTCCGCTAAGGGTCATCAAACGCGGACATAATGCATCGTCAAAACAATTGTCGTTCCTACTCAAATCTCAGGGGCTATGAACCTCAGAGCGCGGCCAGCTCATTGTTTTAGCCACGCTCCTCACAGACGACTGAGTTGCCCGGAGTCGAGCAGCAACCGATTGAAGCGCCGCACTTCCGCACCCCCTGCGCAGGCATAGAAAATTCCGGAGCAGCGCTCAAAAATTCTCCGCTGCTCCACGAATGATGAACTGAGAGGCAAGCCGATCATCTGCTGGATGACCAGCGGGAGATACGGTGCGTCGAGCGTTTCGAGCGCCGTAGATAAGTCGGCCGGCTGATAATTAATGGTGTCGACAGCGTAATAGGTCGTGAAATAGCGCGGATCATAGGCCTGCATACGGCGCGCGATGGCGGCCTTGTCGAGCGTGAGATCCATTATGAACGTCGGAAAAGCCGGCTGATGGTCGCCATAGCGGATCAGGAGAAACGGCTCGCCTGGAAATTCGCGTTTCAGCCGATCAAGAAATGCCTGATAGTCCTGCACGCTTCTGGCCTGGCGGCGCAGGTATTCGTCGACCTCGGGCGTGTTTCCCGGATCGCGCCAGCCCGGCAGCAAATCCGGGCGCCAGCTTCGCGTGAACGGAAAATGGTTGGCGGCGAGATAGATGAAGGCAAACAGCGGCCCGGAGCCGTGCTCTCGCCGCAGCATGGTCATGGCGGCATCGTAGTAAAAACTGTCGGGCTCAGCCTGCGTCGTCCCCATGTCCCGATTATCGACGAAATGCTCGATACCCGTCGACATCTGGAAGCTTTTGGCGCTCATGAACACCGCCGCCGCCGAGTAGCACGAATATGTCCGGTAGCCGCAGCGCCGTAGCTCCAGCGGCAGGCCTCGGTTGACGCGGCCGGCGGCGATCCGCGGCAGGGAATATGCAAATCGTCCGAATGAGCGCGACGATAGCCCGGTCAGCACCGCAAATTCGGAGTACCAGCTGGCGCCGCCATAGCTTTCGACCAGAAGGCGTCGCGCCTTGCCATCGAACGACCGGAAATGCGAACCGTAGCCTTCGGGCACCTTGATGTTCGGCGCCATACGGATGTCGACGCTCGATTCATCGTGGACCAGGATGACATGCGGCAGCCTGGCAGCCGGATTGCAGGTCATGGCCTGAGCTACGGGCAGTCCGCCTGCGGCGCGTGCATCGGCCTCGATCATGCCGTGTTTCAGAATCTCCTCGACGGCTGCGACGGCGGACCGGGAGAACTTGGAAACGAAATTGTTCCTCGCAAAGACCTCCCACCAATCGCCAGGCGCCGCGATCGACAACGCAATCAGGCCCGCGCAACACGCGGCAAGGCCCAACGCGCTGGCGCGCCGCCCCACGCGATACGGATCGAAACGCCACAGCAGCACCGCGAGTATGGCCGCCACAACCAGCAGAGCAGCCACGATGCCCTGCAGGTCCGGATATATCGTCAGCAGGAATCTTATGGTTTCGTAATCGATGAGCATCACGTCGAGAAAATCGACTGTCAGCCAGACAATGTCGTGCTTGTAGCTTGACAGCACGACGACGGCGACAACGAGTATTAGTGACAGCGCTGCGGCGACCGCCGGACGGCGCAACAATGAAAGCCAGAAGCAAACGACGAAGCCCCAAGTAAGGAGGAACAGCGCGATCGCGGTCGGCGTGGTTTCGGGTGAAGGCCATGATGGCGATCGCCGCGCCATGCAGCATCGCCAGGGGGGGCAGCGCGCCACGATGGTCTCGCAAGCAGGGCGCCCAGCGCCGTAATATAATAGCGCGCATGACGCACGCCCGAAATCGACATCAAACCAGCCCTGCTGACAGCACTCCGGAAGAATATAACTGTTTTGCCTGCACTTGCGCCAGCATCGGGCAATGGGGCCGCGGCAGCACATGCACGTTGGCTTTGTGCAATAACGGACAGCTGTAGTGGGCTGTCTCAACGTCGGGCCTATTCCCCAGCCGATACTTGGACATCCAGTCTTGACTGCTCAGCCCTGGCGGTCGGGCATGCCGATGCGCGCCGAGGCTTGGAGGAAGCGGATCTCTGGCACATAATAACGAAATGAGCGCCGGAGCTGCCATGGCCGAACCCTTGCGGGCCGAAACCGACGTGCTGGTGATCGGTTCCGGCGCCGCTGGCATGTACGCTGCGATCGAGGCGGCGCGTGCGGGCTGCCAGGTGATGCTTATCGACCGCAGCCTGATCGGCCGTGGCGGCGCAACCGTGATGGCGCAGATGACGGTCGCAGTGGCGCTTGGGTCGCAGGCGCCAGACCATTGGTCGCACCATTATCACGACACGCTCACGGCCGGACGTGGTCTGTGTAACGAAACGCTGGCCCGGCTGCTCTGCGAGGAAGGCCCGGCGTGCATCGAGGAGATGGACACCTGGGGCGTCGGCTGGGCGCGCAAAGACGGCCGCATCACGACAGCCTTCGCGCCGGGCCACGACCGGGCGCGTTGTGTCTATGTCGATTTCCTCAACACCGGTCCTGCTGTCTCGAAGACCTTGCGCGGCGTAGTAAACAAGACCACGGGTATCAGCCGCTCGGGAGATCTTTGCGTCGTCGATCTTGCAAAGAGTGACGGCGTGGTGACGGGCGCCGTAGCCTGGCACGTCGGCTCGGGCGCACCGGTGGTGATTTCAGCCAAAGCGACGATAGTGGCGACCGGTGGGCTGACGCGGCTTTACCGCCGCAACAGCGGGTCAGCCAACATGGGTGGCGACGGCTATGCCATTTGTCTCCGCGCGGGTGCTCCGCTGATCGACATGGAATTCGTACAGTTCTTTCCGATCGGCCATCTTGCACCGCGTCTGATCGGGATGGACCCAATCATGTGGGATCCGTTCCGATACAAACTCGGTGGAAGGCTGCTCAACAGTCGCATGGAGGAGTTCACGCAAAGCTACGGTGTGCCGGAGGACGGCAAGTACGTAATCACGCGTGACGTCGGAACCTATGCGATCCTGAAAGAAGTCGAGGCCGGCCGCGGCTCGCCACACGGCGGCGTGTATCTCAGCTTCCAGCATTGCTCGGAAGCCGCCTTGCGCGAGGCGTTCGGGCCGGTGATCGACCGCCTTGCGAAAAACCATATCGACCTGACGAAAATGCCGATCGAGGTAGCGCCGATCGCGCACTACCATATGGGCGGCGTCGCTGCCAACGCACGTATGGAAACCGAGGTGCCTGGCCTCTTGGTGGCGGGCGAAGCGGTCGGAGGCGCGAACGGCGCAAATCGGCTCTCCGGCAACGCCATCACCGAAGCTCTGGTGTTCGGACGGCAGGCGGGCCGCACCGCGGCTGCGTGCGTGAAGGTGACGCGCGCGCCCTCGCCTCCCGACGCACGCGAAACGCTCGACCTGCTGCGCGGCGAGGAGCGCAAAGACGCGCCCAACACCGCCGAGATGCTACAGGCGCTCCAGGCGATCATGGCCGACGACGTCGGACCGCTGCGCACGCAGGCCAAGCTGGAACGTGCGCTTTCGCATATCGACGAGCTTGACGTCGCGCTCGGCGCGCGGCCGTTCGGCGTGGCCCAACCGTTCGACCTGACGCGGCTCGACTGGCTCGATCTTCGCAACATGGTGACCGTCGCGCGCGTGGTGACGCAGGCAGCACTGCTACGCACTGAAAGCCGCGGCGCGCACCAGCGCGAGGATTTACCGGGCATGCTGCCGGAGTGGCGCGTCAATCAAGTCGTGCGCCTGAAGAACGGCCGCATCGAAATCTCGCGGATGCCGGCAGCGCCCATCGAGATGGCCGCGCAATGAGCGAGATAGCGACCTTGAAAATCTGGCGGGGCCCCAACAAAACCGCGGGCCGCTTCGAGAGCTACGAGGTGCCTTACGAGCCGGGCCAGTCGGTGCTCGACGGCTTGCGCTGGATCCGCGTGTACAAGGATCCAACGCTAGCGTTTCGTTACTCCTGCATCAACGCCAATGCCTGCAAGGAATGCATGATGGAGATCGATGGTGAGACCATTTACGCCTGCACTACGCGGCTCGAACCACGCGCGATGACGGTCGAGCCGCTCGGCAAAAAAAAGCTGGTACGCGACCTAGTAACCGAGATCGCGCCGCCGCAGGAACGGCTTCGTCTGAAGTAGCGCGAAAAGGAATGATTGCCCATGTTGAGTTCAGAACAAAACGATCTCATACCTGCATTGGTTCGGGCACCCCGGCAGGCGACCTGATGCGGCGCTATTGGCAGCCGGCGGCGCTGGCGGCCGGATTTCGCGCGTAGATTCAGCTCTCCCACGTTAGCGCAGACGCCGGGCGGCGATGCGTCCGTCCAGTCGCTAAGCCCGTCGTTGTCTGCTTAGGGTCATTGGCGGACATGACGATTGCTCGGTTCGATGTCCGCTTTGTGCCAAACGCTTCACTTCGCACTGCAAGAAAAACAGCGACCTATCTCGGCGTCAGACCACCATGAAGTCGGCCACAGACCTGCCAAACGGTGACCTGCAGCATTTGCGCGAGATGACGCTTCGCTCAGCCTAAGCTGTCAGCCGTCGTGGGTCGCATAATCGACAGGTTAGCACACCCTCGTTGTTGATCTCGATCTGGAAGGTTTCGGACAGGCCCGCCTTTCCAGACGACGTTAGTTGGAGTGCACGGCTGTCCGACACACATTTGAGCCATCCGAGCTCCAATAGACGATCTAGAATCCGAGCTCCGACGAGTCCCTTGAGGTGATAACGACGCTCGCTCCAGTCGAGACAAGGCTGGCAGAAAATCCGCCGAGTCCGTGGCCTCAGATCAGCGCCGAACGCGGAAAGGAAACGCCCGCCCGAAGACGTGACCTCACCGCCTTCATCGGTGAGTACGATGTGCCCCATGGCCACAAGTGCATCGGTAACAGCGACTCCTACCTGGCCAGCCAGGTGATCGTAGCAACTTCGGGCAAAACGGAGTGCATCGTCGTTTGCTGACCGCGGCTGACGGCGGGGTGGCACCTCTATGGCGGCGACGACCTTGATGCTCTCCAGCATTGTCGCGACTAGCGGGGACGCGATCCGATAATAGCTGAAGCGGCGCTTGCGAGTGACAGTCAAAAGCCGCGCGGCAACCAGCTTGCTCAGGTGGCCGCTCGCCGTCGAGCGAGAGACATTGGCGCAGTAAGCAAGCTCAGTGGCCGTCAGCGACTGGCCGCCCATAAGGGCGTTAAGTATCGTCGCTCGCGCAGTGTCACCCGCGAGAGCAGCCACTTCCACCAGATTTGCCGCCGCGACCATCCTTAACCCTATCGCTGATACCGGAAGCATATCAATCGAAAACAGTTCGGCATGGGCCGAACTGTTCGCGCAAGACAATTGCGAACCTCGCAGCAAGAATGCGCTGCAACTTGGAGGCCCAGAAGTTAAACGTCATGTTGATCCGCACCCTTTATTTCGAGCAAGCAAGTATCATTGCTGCCCTGGTTTGCAGCCTGATCGTCGTCGGCTTCCTGAAGGGGATAATCGGGGTCGGCATGCCAGTCGTCGCGCTGCCGCTGCTGTCGCTGTTCATCGACATCAAATCAGCGGCCATGCTACTGAGCATGCCTTTGATCTTCAGCAACGTGCCGCAGGCGCTGGAGGGCGGAAAGACTGGACGATGCCTCATGCAATTGATGCCGGTGATTCTCGGCATGATTCCCGGCCTCTTCCTTGGAGTTCGAGTCCTGTTGGCGGTCGATGCGAACGTTGCAAAGATTATCGCAGGCCTAGTGCTTATGGGTGTCGGCGGCGTCACGCTGCTCTCGCCGAAGCTGCAGCTTCAGTCTCGCTTGGTTTTACCAACCGGCATCACATTCGGATTTTTCGGCGGGATTCTGGGAGGCATCGCAGCGATGCCGGGGCCGCTTGTTTTCATATTTTTGCTTGAAAAGGGACTGAGCGGAAAGGCGTTCACAAAGGAAGCATCGCTGTATCTCGTCGTTTCCGCCGGCTTGCTGGCAATTCTTCTGACGGCCAGCCGCCAGTTCAATTGGCTTGACGTTTTAGTCTCGACGGCGGCGATGTTGCCAGTCGTGCTCGGCATGTACTTCGGACAACATATGCGCGATAAAATTGCACCTGAGGCATTCGAGAAGCTGGTGTTGATCGCGGTTATTGCCGCGGGCGCCGAGTTGCTGCGACATGGTTTCTTCAGTTGACGGGCTTGCCGGTGCCGCTGCGGTTGGTTCGTCAGGTGTCGCCGCAGCGTTGCGAAGTTGCGTCGAAGGCGGTAACAGGGACTTGCGGGGCGAGCAGGCCCTCGACTTTACGCCGGACGAGCAGGCAAGCCAGCCGCCGGATATCGCGCTCGCTTAACGTGCAAAAAGTCGCTTGAACAAGGGAGGATACAAATGCCCAAAGGCTACTGGGTGACCACCTATCGCTCCATCAAAGATCCGGACAGGCTCGCAGCTTACGCCAAGCTCGCACCGGTCGCGCTTGCGCCTTTCGGCGTAAAATATATCGTGCGTGGCACCGCCGCCGCTGCGTCCGAAGCCGGGATTAAGCAGCGTGTGGTGATCAGCGTGTTCGACACCGTGGCAAAGGCCATCGCCGCGCATGACAGCCCGGCCTATCAGGCCGCGGTCAAAGTCCTGGGCGACGGCGCCGAACGCGACGTGCGGATTGTCGAAGGGCTGGAATAGAGTTTTAGTTAACTACACGCGGCATCTGCTGCACTGCACCGAAGTCTCGTAGCAAAGCGACGATAAGGGTCAATCGCTACCGATCCATTCAGCGCCGGTGTCGAACAATGTCCGCTTTGTGCCGATAGCGACCGTTCAAGACATCAGCCCGAATGTTCGCTTCGTGCCAATAAGAGCCATTCGCCAAGTATCATCCGTGTGGTTCCAAGTTTTCTATGGCGGTTTCGGCTGCGCCATCGCTATGCGCGCATATGATTTTTGGGAGAGACGCGTCAAATCGGCCGGCGCGTCTGGAAATATCTCAGGATCGCGAAGCAGGCCGTGGCCGCGGTAAGATGCTTGAGCGTATGCCCACTCACAAAGTGTCCCGTCGAATAGATTACGCCATCGAAGTGCTCAAGCGCCTTGGCGAGTGCATAGAGTCCAACGGCAACGATCCAGTAATATGTGCCGGTGTATTTTGGCGGTAGCAGCCAGAACATCAGTGGCAATGCCAGGCAGGGGAAGAACTGTACCCAGCCAAACAAGCGTAAATCGCCAGACCAGCGCCAAAGTAAGAGGCTGAACACGCCGATCGCAAGCAGCGGCCAGAGCAAAACTATTCCAGCTTTGGCATTCACGCGTTCCTCGACCGCGCCGGCGAGGATTGCCATGAAGGCAATCGCCATCGGCAGCCGGTCCCAAAACAAGGTGTCGTCGTTCGGTGACCAGTGATAGTAGGCCGAGCCGAAGCCCGTCAGGAGGATTCCAACAAAAACGGCAATTGCTGCGGCACCGTCACGCCATCGTGCGAGCCCCACCGCGCCGACCGCGATGAAAGGCAGATTGGAAATGATGTTCCAGACGTTCGGAATTCCGCGCAAGGCTCGCGAGTCAGCGAATTGATGATAACTTTGGTCCTGCAAGATCGGCGGCAAAAGCAGCAATGCCATGAGTGACGACACCATCATGCCGAGGAAGGCAAGGAGAGCCCAAATTTTCTTCGTGCTGCCGAGCATCACAATATTCACGTACAGGTCATTCACTTCGTACCGTTTAGAGCACGAAGCATGGAAACATAAACCGTCGGCACCAGCAGATTAGGTGGCCTGCGCAGGCCAATCGAATTGGCAATTTCGCCCACGAAGTTGGCCAGCCCCCACTAAGTGGTCCACCTGCAATGTTAGTCGCAAGGCCGATTGCTAATCCTCTTTGCCAGCCTGGTCTTTGAGTTGTTGGTTGGCAAGCGCGAGGTCCGCGACCAGGCGCCTGAGGAGTTCGTTTTCGCGTTCAAGCC
>SHVN01000187.1 GCA_009694215.1 Xanthobacteraceae bacterium | reverse complement strand
AGGATTTCCGGGTCCTTGAGCACGGTGGCGAACGCGCGGTTGAGCGTGGTGAGCTCCTCGGCAGGCACGCCGGCTGGCGCCACCACGCCGAGGAAGCCCACGGCCTCGAAGTCCTTCAGGCCCGCCTCCTGGAACGTCGGCACGTCCGGAAGACCCTCGAAGCGCCGCGACGACGAGATCGCCAGCGCCCTGATCTTGCCGGAGGCGAGTGCGGCTTCGGCCGACGGAATGTCGATGATGCCGAGCGGAATATGCTCGCCGAGCAGATCGGTGACCACCGGCCCGGTTCCCTTGTAGGTCACCAGCGGAATCTTGAGCCCGGTCGCATAATTGAACAGCGCGGCGGTGAGATGCATGATCGCGCCGCCGTGCCCGATCGTGAGCTTGGAATTGCCGTGCTTTTCCATGTCGATGACGTCGCGCAGAGTCTTGATCGGAGAGCTCGCCGGCACGCCCAGCATGAACGGCTGCCCCGACACCCCCGAGACCGGTGCGAAGGCCTTCAACGGATCGTAGGACACCGGCTCGCCGAGCGCGATGGCGGTCGCCAGCGCGCCCGACGCACCGAAGCCGATGGTGTAGCCGTCCGGTTTCGCCTTGGAGACCGCATCCATCGCGATCACGCCGCCGGCGCCGGCGCGATTCTCGATGATGACCGGCTGGCCGAGCTGCTTCTCCAGCTTGGGCTGCATCAGCCGCGCGATCACGTCGGCGCTGCCGCCCGGCGGATGCGAGAGAATCCAGCGGATCGGGCGCTCCGGAAAGGCGCTCCAGGCGGCGGTGCTGGCGGCACTGATGCTCAAGCTTGCCAACGCAGCGGCCAGAACAAAACGGCGAACGACGGCCATGGCGAATTCTCCCTGCTCGCCGGCGCGCCGGCGCTTTTCTCGTTGCCGCTCATTATGCCCAACGTGGGCCGCGTGGAAAGCGCGCCATCGGTCGGCACCCCATGCCGAATCCGCGGCCCGCGGCAATCAGCCGGGCCAGACCGCCCGCGCCACCTCGACCAGGCGCGCGAGCTTCCGCTCCTGGTCCCCTTCGCTCAGCGGATTGCCGCCGATCGAGCTGGAGAAGCCGCACTGCGGGCTGATGGCGAGTTGGTCGAGCGGCGCGAATTTTTCCGCCTCGCCTATCCGCCGCTTGAGGTCGTCGGCCGGTTCCAGCTCCGACGTCTTGCTCGACATGATCCCGAGCACCGCCACTTTGCCTTTGGGAAGCAGCCGCAGCGGCGCGAAGCCTCCCGCCCGCGCGGTGTCGTATTCGAGGAAATAGCCGTGCACGTCGATGGCGTTGAACAGCACGTCGGCCACCGGATCGTAGCCGCCCTCCGCCATCCAGTGGCCCTCGCGGTTACCGCGGCACTGGTGAAACGTCACCGTGACGTGCTCGGGAATGCCGGCGAGCACCTCGTTCATGCGCCCGGCATAGGAGCGCAGCAGTTCGTCGGCGTTCGAGCCCCAGCGCCGCACCGTCTCGCGGTGCATCGGATCGCACAGGAACGCGATGCTGGTGTCGTCGAACTGGATGTAGGTCGCCCCCGCATCGGTCAGCGCCTTCACCTCGGTTCGGTAGGCGGCGATCACGTCCGCCCAGAACGCATCGACGTCCTTGTAGTGGCCCTCGCGGATGCCCGCGTCGCCGCCACCAAACATGTGCAGGATCAGCGGCGCCGGCAGCGTGACCTTGGGCACCAGCCTGGTGTTGCGCTTCAGGAACTCGAAGGCGCGCACCGCGGTGCTCGGCCGCCAGCGGACAGGCCCCGTCACCCATAGCCGCGATGACGCTTTCGTCTCGCCCTGCTTGTTACGCCACACCATCTCGGACGCACCGGCGCGATCGGCCGAAAAACCCTCCCAGCCCATGATCAGGTCGAGCCACCAGCTCCGGCGGCGGAACTCGCCATCGCTTGCCGCTTGCAACCCGGCGCGCTCCTGCATGCGGATGACTTCGACGATGCAGTCGTCCTCGATGGCGGCAAGCGCGGCATTGCCGTGCGGCCCGAGATGCTTGTCCGGCGTCTGCGGCCCGAGCAAGCGTTCGCGCGCGTCCTTCAGCCGCTGCGGACGCAGGTAACTGCCGACGACGTCGGCGCGGAACGGCGGCCGGCGCGCGGCGGTCACGGCTGGCGCAGGTTCAGCGTCTTCGCGAGAACCTGCATGGTTTCCCATTCCGCCGCCATGGCGCGCCCCATCTCCTCGGGCGTGCTGCTAGCGATCGGCGTGCCGTTCTCGCTCAAGCGCCTTTGCAACTCGGGATCCTTCGACGCCTGGATAAACATGTCGCGGATCTTTCTGACCAGCGCCGGCGGCATGCCCGCGGGTCCTGCCAGCGCGAACCAGCTTGCGACCTTCTCCTTGCCGAAGCCCGCTTCATCCAATGTCGGCACGTCCGGCAGCGGCCCCCACCGCTTGTCGGCGTCGAGCGCGAGCGCGCGCAGCTTGCCGTCGGCGATGAAGGCCCGCCCCGTGGACAGCGTCGGCCAGGCAAAATCGAGCCGCCCGGTGACGAGGTCCGCCATCATTGGCGCGCCGCCGCGATAGTGCACCGGCTCCGCCGGCACCTTGGCCGCGAGCAGGACCTTGGCCCCGATCAGATGCGACGGCGAGCCGAGGCCTGGCGTGCCGACAGTGAGCCCGCCTGGCTTCTTGCGGCCGATGTCGTGCAGCTCGGTCAGCGTCTTCGCCGGACTGTCCGCCGGCACGGTGAGCACCACCACGCTGTTGAACAGATATGTGATCGGCGAGAAGCCCTTCACTGGCTCATAGCCGGCGTTGCTGACGGCGGGCACCGTGGCATGCTGCGAGCCGGAGAACACCAAGAGCGTATAGCCGTCCGGCGCCGCGTTCTGCACATAAGCCGCGGCTACACCGCCGCCCGCCCCGGTCTTGTTCTCGATGATGACGCGCTGGCCGATGCTCTTGGAGACCGCCTCGGCATAGAGCCGCGCGGTGACGTCGGTGATGCCGCCCGCGGCGAGCCCGACCATCAGCGTGATCGGGCGGTTCGGGTAGTCCTGCGCCGGTGCCCCGGTCGCGACCAGCACGAGCGCGGCGGCGAGCGCGGAGCGGCGAATGTATGTGAGCGGCACGAAATCCTCCCCCTTGATGCAACGAAGGCCGATCGCTCCGGCCGTTTGACCGGACCGTAGCATTGCGTGGCGCAGGACCGAAAGGTTGCGTTGGCCGCAGGCGGGCCACGGCCCACCGAGGCCGTCAGCGCGGCGCGAGCTTCTTCTGCACGCGCTGATCGAAGCGCTCGACGTTGACGACCAGTCGGGTGTGTGCGCCGTCGCCGATCAGGTCCCTTTCATCGTGCGCCTCGACCCGGAACTCTAGCGTGCGCCCATCGACCGAAAGCAGCCTCGCGGTGGCGCGCACCCGCATGCCGACCGGCGTCGCCGCGATATGACGCACGTCGAGCCTCGTGCCGAGGCTCTGGTGCCCGGCCGGGATCAGGTTTTCCACCGCGTCGAGCGCCGCGGCCTCCATTAGATTGATCATCACCGGCGTCGCCAGCACCCGCACCCGACCCGAGCCGATGCGCGGCGCGGTGTGCTCCTCGCCCACGACCAGCTCGGCATGGCCCTCGAGGCCAGGCGTCAGTTTCGACAGATCGGTCACCGCATCTCCTTATCAGGGCACACTGTCATCGTCCTGTCATACCGCGCGGACCATTCCTGGTGAATGCAACAAGGGGCCAGGGTCATGAGCACCGACCACGCGGAAGCCGCATCGGGCATGCCGGCATCGGGCATCGTCTGGGTCTATCATGTCCGCGACGATGGCCATGCCGAATCGCTGCCCTGCGAGGAGGTCGAAGCCGCGCTGGCCCGGCCTGCCGGCTGGACCTGGATCCACATCGGCCTCGCCGATGCGCGCGCCCGAGCCTGGATCGCGCAGCACGCACCGGTCTCGGACGTCGCCCGCGACGTGCTGTCGGGCACCGACGAGCACATGCGGCTCGATATCGTCGGCAGCGAGATCATCGGCGCCCTGCCCGAGCTGCACCAGGCGTTCGCGCAGCCGGACGACGATCTGGTGCGGCTGCGCTTTGCCATGACCGAACGCATGCTGATCACGTCGCGGCGCAGCCCGGTGCATGCCTTGGAGTTGACCCGGCACTCGATCGGAACCGGGCGCCGCTTTCGCGCGCCGGTTGCGTTCCTCCACGCAGTGATCGATCAATTCGCCGACGCCATCGGCCGGCTGTCCGAGACCATCGACGACCAGCTCGACGACATCGAAAACGGGCTGCTGCACGAGGAGCTGGGCGACGAGCGGCTGCGGCTCGGCCGTATCCGGCTGCAACTGGTGCGCATGCACCGCCAGCTCGCGCAACTGCACCTGCTGTTCCACCGGATCGAGCCGCGGATTGCCTCTGAAAACAAGCCGGTCGCGCGCGCGGCCCGCGCGCTCACCCAGAAGTTGGAGGCCATCGATCACGATGCCGCGGCCCAGCACGAGCGGGCGCGGCTACTGCTCGACGAGGTGACCGGCAAGATGGCGGCCATCACCAACCGGCGGCTGTTCACGATTTCGGTTCTGACTGCATGCCTGCTGCCGCCGACTCTGGTGACCAGGGTGTTCGCCATGAACACCAAGGATCTGCCGTTCCAGAGCACCGACGGCGGCACCTGGTTCGCGATGGCGATCGCAGCCAGTGCCGGCGCCTTCGCCTACTGGCTGCTGAAACGGCTTCGCGCCTTATAAATAAATAAATAACGGCTCACTCGATCACCTCGTCGGCGCGCGCCAGCAGCACCGGCGAAATGCTCAGGCCGAGCGCCTGCGCGGTCTTGAGATTGATCACCAGCGTGTACATGGTCGCCATCTGCACCGGCAGGTCGGCGGGCTTGCGGCCGTTCAGTATCTTGTCGATGAACCGCGCCGCCTCGCGGTGCAGTTCCGCAACGCTGCCGGAGTATGTCATCAGTCCTCCCGACCTCGCCACCTGCTGGTTGCTCGAGAACGATGGCAGCCGATGCTTGATTGCAAGATCGAACAGCTCCTTGTTCTGCAAGCTGCCTTGAACCATGAGCGCGTCGGCCTTCTTGCTGCTCATCGTTTCGAAGGCCGGTTCGAGCGGCGCCGGCGGCCGGGTCATTACCGGCACGATCTCCATTCCAAGCTTGCCCACTCCTTGCTCGATCTGGGCCAGGAACGGCACCGAGAACGGATCGGCCTCGTTGGCCAGAACCGCGATGCGTTGCGCGGACGGAATCACCTCGCGGATCAGTTCGAGGCTCTTGCCCGTGAGTTCCGCGCTTCCGGCCGACAGGCCGGTGAGGTTGCCGCCCGGCCGGGAGAGGCTGGCGACGAGGCCGGTCGCCACCGGATCGCCGGCCGGCGCCATCACGATCGGAATCTCGCTTGTTGCGTTCTTCGCCGCCTAGGCGGCCGGCGTCAGCGAGGTGACGATGACATCGACCTTGAAGCAGACTAGGGCCTGTCTTCAGTTGAGGAGGATGATAGCGGAAACCAGTTGGGCTCCGGCGAGAAAATTTCTGGCGAGTTTGTCGTATCGTGTTGCGATGGCGCGAAAGTGCTTGAGTTTATTGAAGAAGCGCTCGACGAGGTTGCGTTCGCAGTAGAGCGCGAAGTCGCAATTGCGCTGGACCTTGCGATTG
>SHVN01000186.1 GCA_009694215.1 Xanthobacteraceae bacterium | reverse complement strand
AGCAGGCGATGGGGATGCCGAAGAAGAACGGCTCCGTGGGCAAGGCCGGAGCTGCCTATCTCGCTGCCTTCGTCGAGGAGATGAAGGCCTCGGGCTTCGTCGCCGATGCGCTCGAGCGCAGCGGGCAGGTGGAGCAGGTGGCTCCGCTGGCAAAATAGCAATTGGCGCCGCGGCCAACCAGCGCGGCCGCTTGGGCCATGCAACCGATGGCGAAGATGCGCGTTGTGTTCCGGGGGGGCCATTCTGGGAGATTTCGCATGCGCTGTCCGACCTCATCCGTCGCCCTGATCGTGCTCAGCGCACTGCTCGGCTCTACCGCCGCGGTTCAGGCGCAGAATTCGTCCACGCAACAGAACGCCGCGCCGGCTCCGGAAACGGGTTCCAATCCGGCCGCGCAGCCCGGCCAGGAGAACCGCAAGACCTCGGGCACCAACGATCAGAGCGGGCCGTCCAACGCCGCGCCCACGGCGGACCAGAACAAGCAGGGCGATCAGTCGTCGCATTCGGTTCCCGGCCGCACCGGCAAGGAGGAGCCGACATCGCACGCGCCGTCGGTGGCGCAGGGCGAATCCCCCGCGCCGCTGGTGAATGGCGCTTGGAACGTCCCCGGCGCGGCCGCCGACAGCCAGACCGTTCCGGCGAAGTTCTCACAGCGCAACGACGGCATCGACAAGCTGCCGATCCTCGGCATGTCGCTCGGCCTGAGCGACGCGCAGAAGCGCAGCATCGCCGACGCGGTGCGCGGCGCGAACGCGCCGGTCGCCACCAGCACCGCCAAGGTGTCCGATGAGCTGGCGATGAACGTGACGGTTCAGGAGCTGCCGGCCTCGGCCAGCGATCCGAACCTGCGGACGTTCCGCTATGTGCGGTTGGCCGACCGCATCCTGCTGATCGAGCCGGCCAACCGGGTTGTGGTCGGTGAGATCGTCGCCAGCGGCACGGCGCAATAATTTACGACGGGCGCTCGAAGTCGCCCGCCCAGAGTCCGGGCCGCCGGCGAGCGGGACATATCTCTGCCCCGATGCAACCGAAACGGAGGGAACGGCATTGTTTTGCCCGGGAAGGCGGGTCAGGCAGAGGAGATAGGCCATGCGTCATCTTGCAGTGGCGGCGACGGGTGTGTTCCTGATTGCGGCAAGCGTTCCGGTTATGGCGGGCCCGTTCCCGGCGGCCGGGCTGTCCACCGGCAGCAGCGCGCAGATTGAACTGGTGGCGACGAAGAAATCCGAGACCGTGACGCAGAAGGTCAAGTGCGCCTGGAAAAACCTGACCGGCTACAAGTTCGACGTATCGTGCCCGGCATTTGGACCGCCGCGCCGCTCGACCTGCACCGAAACCGGCGACAGCCGCGGCGAGGCGCAGGCCAAGTGCCAGGCGCGCAACACGTTCTGCTGGGTGTCCGACAAAGGCTAGCTGGCGCGGATCACCGCGGATGCGCTTGCCGCCATTGCGACGGGCGCTCGAAGTCGCCCGCCCACAGCCCGCGCTGCGCGTTGCGGGCCTCGCGCTCGGCGTCGGAGAAACGCCCCCGGCTGTGCTGGCGCAATTCCAGCGCGTGGCCGGAGCGCACCATGGCTTCGCTCAGATCGCGGCCGGCGGCGGTGCACAGTGCAACGTAGCGGTTGTAGCTTTCGCCGACCGGCGCGCATGACACGGCCTGTCCGCCAATCGCCTGGATGAGCGCGCCACGCGCCTCGGCGCCGCAGGCGTAGTTGCGTCCGTTGGCGTCGCGGCAGTCCTGGCGGCCTTCCGGCGCGTCGATGCCGAACAGCCGGACGCGGTGCCCGGCGATCTCCAGCGAATCGCCATCGAGGACACGCGCGCGGCCGGAGATCGTTTCGCCGGTCGAGCGCGGCGCGGGGCTCGTCCGCCATTCGCGCAAGCCGCCGCCAATCGCCGCGACGATGGCAATGATGACCAGCCAGATCAGGAAATGCGAACGCCGCGGCACGGCGCGTCAGCGCGTCCGCGGCTTCCAGCCGCCGTGCATGCCGGGTTTTCCGGTGGTCGAGCGCGGGGAAGCGGCGCCGGGGCGATAGAGCTTGCTCTCCATGCCCGGGCCCATCTCGTCGAGATTGGGCTTGCGCGGGCCGTCCTTCGAGCGGCTCTTCACCGGCAGCTTCACCACCTTCGCGGTCGGATCGTCGACGATCGCCAGCTCGGTCGCGCGCAGGCGCTTGAGTTCGTCGCGCAAGCGCGCCGCCTCCTCGAAGTCGAGGTCGGCCGCCGTGGCGCGCATCCGCGCCTCCATGTCCGCCAGCACCGCCCCGAAATTGTGGCCGATGGTGGCGGCGTCCTCGAAGTCGCCGCCTTCGCCCGCGCCGGTCGAGACCAGAACGTGGTCGCGCTCGTAGGCGCTGGCCATGATGTCGCCGATCGACTTCTTGACGCTCTCCGGCGTGATGCCGTTGGCGGTGTTGTAGGCCTCCTGCTTCTCGCGGCGGCGGTTGGTCTCCTCCATCGCACGCTGCATCGAGCCGGTGACATGGTCGGCGTAGAGGATGACGCGGCCCTCGATGTTGCGGGCGGCGCGGCCGATGGTCTGGATCAGCGAGGTCTCGCTGCGCAGGAAACCTTCCTTGTCGGCGTCGAGGATCGCCACCAGCGCGCATTCCGGGATGTCGAGGCCCTCGCGCAGCAGGTTGATGCCGACCAGCGCGTCGAACGCGCCGAGCCGCAGATCGCGGATGATCTCGATCCGCTCCATGGTGTCGATGTCGGAGTGCATGTACCGCACCCGGATGCCCTGCTCGTGCAGGTATTCGGTCAAATCCTCGGCCATGCGTTTGGTCAGCACGGTGACCAATGAGCGGAAACCCTGGCGCGCGGTCTCGCGCACCTCGCCGACCAGATCGTCGACCTGGGTGCGCGCCGGCCGCACGTCGACCGGCGGGTCGATCAGCCCGGTCGGGCGGATCACCTGCTCGGCGAACACGCCGCCGGCTTCGTTCAGCTCCCACGGGCCGGGGGTGGCAGAGACGCCGACGGTCTGCGGCCGCATCGCGTCCCATTCCTCGAAGCGCAGCGGCCGGTTGTCCATGCACGACGGCAGGCGGAAGCCGTATTCGGCGAGCGTGGCCTTGCGCCGGAAGTCGCCGCGGTACATGCCGCCGATCTGCGGCACGGTGACGTGGCTCTCGTCGACAAACACTAGTGCGTTGTCGGGCACATATTCAAAGAGTGTGGGCGGCGGCTCGCCCGGCTTGCGCCCGGTCAGATAGCGCGAATAGTTCTCGATGCCGGCGCAGGCGCCGGTCGCTTCCATCATTTCGAGATCGAACAGCGTCCGTTGTTCGAGCCGCTGCGCCTCCAGCAAACGGCCGGAGTTGTGCAACTCGTCGAGCCGCCATTTCAATTCGGCCTTGATGCCCTGGATCGCCTGAATGAGCGTCGGGCGGGGCGTGACGTAGTGCGAATTGGCGTAGATCTTCACGAACTCCAGCTCGTCGGTCTTGTGGCCGGTGAGGGGATCAAACTCGTGGATCGATTCAACCTCGTCGCCAAACAAGTTCACCCGCCAGGCGCGGTCCTCGTAGTGCGCCGGGAAGATGTCGACCACGTCGCCGCGCACCCGGAACGTGCCGCGGGAAAAATCCGCCGAGGTGCGCTTGTATTGCGTGGCGACCAGGTCGGCGATCAACTGGCGCTGATTGACCTTCTCGCCCTTCTTGATCGTGAAGGTCATCGCCGAATAGGTCTCGACCGAGCCGATGCCGTAGATGCACGACACCGAGGCGACGATGATGACGTCGTCGCGTTCGAGCAGCGCGCGCGTGGCCGAATGGCGCATGCGGTCGATCTGCTCGTTGATCGAAGAATCCTTCTCGATGTAGGTGTCGGTGCGCGGGATATAGGCTTCCGGCTGGTAGTAGTCGTAATACGAGACGAAATACTCCACCGCGTTGTCGGGAAAGAAGCTCTTGAACTCGCCGTAGAGCTGCGCCGCCAGCGTCTTGTTCGGCGCAAGGACGATCGCGGGGCGCTGCGTCGCCTCGATCACCTTCGCCATGGTGAAGGTCTTGCCCGAGCCGGTCACACCCAGGAGCACCTGCGTCCTGTCGTGGCGGCGGGTGCCCTCGACCAGATCCTTGATCGCGGTCGGCTGGTCGCCCTTCGGCGTCAGCTCGGATTTCAGCACGATCTTCACGCCGCCTTCGGATTTATCGGGACGCGGCGGACGGTGCGGCGTCCACACCGCGGTGCCGCCACTTGCGGCGAACTCAGCCCGGCCTTCGCGCAGCAGCTTGTCCAGCGCCTCCATCGACGCGGTGACACCGAGCGTCACCGGCTGCGGCGTCGAGCGGTGCATCTGGCGCTTCTCGCGGCGCGGCTCGGAGATGTCGGAAATCTCGTCGCGTGCGGGAATGTCGCCGGGGGACTCGCCGATCAGCGTCTTGTTCGGATCGCGCTCGCCGTAGCCCAGGGCGTCGGCAAGCTCCGCGTTGATGCCGAGCGGCTTCGAGCCGACGTAGCCGCGCTGCGGCGCCTCGTCGAAACCTTGTGCCGTATTTTGGACGATCGATTTGCGCGCGGTGTGCTCGTTCCGCCGGTCGGCGCGGCGCTCGAACGAATTGTCCGGCGGCGGCTGCAAGCCCGTCCCCGAGCCCATACCGGCGGTGCCGCGCTCGATGCCCGGATTGAGCAGCTTTTCCAGCGCCGGACCGGTCGGCGCGGAGTCCGGCCGATGCGCCTTCGACCGGGTCGGCCGCGCCGGGTCCTTCTTGCCGTGCCGGGCGGGGTTTCGTGGCTCGCTGGGGGATTTCGCCATCGCCCGCAAATATGGGTGGAGTCGCGGGGCGAGGGAAGGGTTCTGCCGTTCCGCCGCCGAAATTAGCCATCTTTGTTTAGGTAAATACCATTGAGCCCTTCGGGCCGCTCCACCGGCGCGGCATAGTCGGCTGCGTTCGCGGGGGCCTGGCGCAAATGCCGCTTGCGCCGCGGATTCTGGTTCCGCCACGGCAGCCATTTCAGCGGAAACGGCGATCGAAGGATGCTGAGAAATCTTATCGTCGGAATTGTGGGCGTCGCCGTTGCGGCGACAGGCGCCTATGCCGCGTTTCCCGCCCTGAGCAAAGCGTGCTCATAGCGCGTCACCACGGCCGACTGGGCGCACCGATTCGTCTGCGACGTTTGGGCCGGCGAATTCGTCATCGCGGTGTTTGGGGTCCTGCTCGCGGTCATTGCCGGGCTGCTGCTCGGAATCGTCCACCAATTGTGGGTAGCGACGGGCAAAGGCGCGCAGGCCCGGCAGAGCGACACCGAAATCGTCCAGCGCGCCTATCTGAGCGCCTATCTGCTCGGGATCGATCCTTTCGATGCTTCCGCCTATGCCGAAGGGCGCGTGGGAGTCCGCAACGTCGGCCGCCTCCCGGCCCGGAAGGTTCAATGGTTCATCGACGTCGCGACGAGCTCCAACGGAAAGCGCGTCCATTTTCCCGTCGGACAGTATTCAGGAAACAATGTCGTTCACGCCGGCGCGGAAATAGCGCAGTGCGGGCCTGCCGCGATCTCGCGGCAGGAGTTCCTGAGCTTCCAGGCGAACAATCTCTGGGTCTATGTCTGGGGCACCGTTCACTACGACGATGGCTTCGGCAACGAGCGGCATACCAATTTCTGCCACCGGTACGACACGCA
>SHVN01000185.1 GCA_009694215.1 Xanthobacteraceae bacterium | reverse complement strand
ACGAGAAGAGACTAAGCAAAAGCGCACCCGATAAAGCATAATCGCCCGGATCGGATCCAAAGGGTTCGGGCGCATCGACAGAACTGAACTGCACCCTTGATGGTGCAGCAGAAACGGAAGGACGGGATGCTCACGCGACGATCGATGCTTTTCGCGCCGATGCTCGCGGGCTTGGCGGCGCAGCTCGGATCCAGGGCACTGGCTGACGACTATCCGTCGGGACCGGTGACTCTGGTCGTCTCTTTTCCACCAGGAGGCAGCCTCGACATTGTCGCGCGCGCCATGGCCGTGAGACTGCAAGAGCAACTCGGCAAGCCAGTTGTGGTCGAGAATCGTGCCGGCGCGAGCGGCGCCCTAGCGACGGGCACCGTCGCCAAGGCCGCGCCGGATGGCCTCACGCTGCTCGTCGCGGCGAGCTCGATCGCCTCCAATCCCACACAGTTCAAGACGTTACCCTTCGACACGCTTAAGGACCTGCAGCCGATTTCGCTGACCTTCCGCACCCCTCTCGCACTGGTGGTGAACCCTGGCTTGCCAACGCAATCGGTCGCAGAGTTGATCGCACTGTTGAAGCAGAAGCCGGGCCAGATCAATTTCGGGCATGGCGGCGCGGGATCGGCGATCCATCTCGCCGCCGAACTATTCCAGGCGAGGACCGACACCAAGATGAATGGCGTTGCCTATCGCGGCTCGCCGCCTGCTCTCAACGACGTGATGGCCGGCCATCTTGCGCTGATGTTCGGAGATGTTGGCGCCGTGATCGGCCAGATAAATGGCGGCAAGGTGCGCGCCCTTGGCGTAACGTCGACGCAACGGGTGCCCGCGCTGCCCGATGTTCCGACCATCGCCGAGGCCGGCGTGCCCGGTTTCGATGCCGTCGGCTGGACGTTATTTTTGGCGCCGGCGGCAACGCCCAAGCCTATTATTGACAGGCTTAGCGCCGAGCTTTCGACGGCCGCGCAAGCGCCGGACGTGCAGGCGCTGATCGTCAGGATCGGCACTATCCCGGTGAAAAGCCCGTCGCCACCCGAGCTTCAGAAGTTCCTGGCCTCGGAAATCAGCCGCTGGGGCGACCTCATTCAACGCGCAGGAATGGCCAATACGCTTTAGCGATCCACCACAAATGAACCCGACGGAGTTTTCTGCTTCATGAGCGACGAAAGGATTTTGCGCGAAAAGACGGCAACGCTGACGCGCATGCTGAATATGCAAGGCACGATCGGAATGTTCGGCCACGTGTCGATCCGCGTACCCGGTACCGAAATTTGCTTCATCAGCCCCGGTGCCAGCACCGAAAAGACGACGGTTCGGCCCGAGCAGATTTTCAAATACAACATCGACGGCACCATCATCGATCATCCCGGCGGGCTGATCCCGCTGGAATGGCGTATCCATACGCAGATCCACCGCGACCGGCCGGACGCGATGTGTGTCTGTCATCTGCATGCGCCACACGCTCGCGCGTTGGCCATCGCCGACAAGCCGCTGAAGCCCGTGTTCTTGCATGGCTCGTTTCTTTGCACCGGCGTTCCGACCTGGAACAATCCGCGCCTTGTCGTGAACGACGACCAGGCCGCCGACCTGTCGCGCGCGCTCGGGACACATGTCGTCGCGCAGATGCGCGGCCATGGCAGCGTCGTAGCCGCGTCCACCGAGGAGGAGGCATTTTTCGCCTGCACGTTCCTCGAAGAAAATGCGCAGATCCAGCTTCAGGCGGAGA
Source organism: Xanthobacteraceae bacterium (assembly GCA_009694215.1). Lineage (GTDB taxonomy): Bacteria > Pseudomonadota > Alphaproteobacteria > Rhizobiales > Xanthobacteraceae > Z2-YC6860. The sequence goes on along the minus strand of SHVN01000185.1, from coordinate 3,926 downwards.
TCATGGGCGGCGCCATCCCGTTGTCGGAGTCGGAGGCGCGCGACTGCGCCGAATCCACCTTCAACCCCCGACTGGCAAAATTGCTTTGGACCTTCTACGAGAGAAAGGTGAAACTCGACTAAGGCTGCTGGAGCGCAGAATCTGAGCCTATTTATTTGCGCTTGCCGATCGCTGCATTGACAGCGGGAAGCACCTTCTCCGCCATCAACTCCATCGACCGGCGGCCCAGCGCCTGGTCGGTCCAGTCCTTGCCGCAATAAAGCAGGGTGCCAAAATCGCCGATGATCTCGTGCATCGCCAGGATTCGATCCACGACTTCATTGACCGTGCCGCGGATAACGATGTTGTCGAGCACGTAATCAAGCGTCACGTGCTCGTCCGGCATGTCCGGCTGGGCCTTGAATGAGGCAAGGCGCTTGAACTTGCCGAGTTTCATCAAAAGCTGGCGCATGTAAAACCGGTACGGGCTCTTGGCGTCGTCACCGCCATACGCCTTCGCCACCTTGCTGTCGTCGCAGACGAATATCGAGCGCGCCACGCGCCATATTTCCCGATCCGCGGCACGCCCCGCCTCAGCCGCCCCCTTGGCATAATTGGTCCAGTGATTGGCCAGGCAATTGACGTGCAGCAGGTTCGAAGAGACCGGCCCCCAACCACGCTTGCCGAGTTCGATGACGCCCTTGGAGCCTGGGTCCGATGCCGTGCCTACAATGAATGGATGCGGCTTCTGATACGGCTTGACGATGTCGCCGATGCCAACCTCCGGCCAATTGGTCTTCAACGTCGAGACGTTCCAGAACTTGCCCTTGATGTCATAGGGCGCATGCCCCGCCCAGATCGCGAGAACCTGGTCGATCGATTCCACGAACATCGCCTGCCGATCCGCATCGAGCAGACCCAAGGCTTCAGCATCGGAGCGAAGAACGCCGGCACCAACGCCAAGGATAAAACGGCCCTCGAACAGATTGTCGAGCATAGCGGCATTGGACGCGACGACTACCGGATGGCTGTGCGGCAGGTTTGCGACCGCGGTGCCGACTTTCAGCTGTTTGGTCGCGTCCAACAGCGTCGCGATGAACATCATGCTGTTGGGGATGTTCTCGACGGCATCCGTCAGATGCTCGCCGCAATAACCTTCAGTGTAGCCGAGCTTATCAGCCAGAATGAAGGCCTCTCGATCCTCCTTCAATGTCTGCCAATAGACGCGGCCTTGTGGGTGAACGGGCATGGTGAAAAAGCCAAGCTGCATATCCGACTCCGAAAATTATGATTGTGTGAACAGTAGAAGTACGCGTCAGGCCAGACAGGCCTTGAGGAAGGCAATCATTTGCGGGGACGCGAGAGACGTTGCGGCGACGTTGGCTTCAGGAGTCTTGCGATGCATAAATCCGTGCTCCGCCGCTGGATGGATCTGGACCGTGGTCGGCGAACTGCGTGTCAGCAGCGCACGCGTTAAGACTTCATAAGTCTCGGGATTGGTCACGTGATCGTTTCCAGGCCGAAGCAAGTGAACCGGGCAATCGATTTTCGCGGCCAGCGCAAGAGCATCCTGTCCCTGATTGGGAAGCCTCGGGCTTTCAATGGACGGATACGCCATGGCGCAAGCCTTCAGCCTGTCGTCGCGGGCGGACTGCAGCAGCGCAAAGCGGCCGCCGATACAGAAACCCAAGACCGCGACCGATGTCACGCCGAACTCGCCGAGCATTGCATCGATCCAGGCCGACACCATGTCCGCGACGCTCTCGTCGGTCAGGGTCCGCGCTCGTTTGATACACTCCGGATAGTCGGTGGTCAGAGGCAGGCCCGAATTGATATCCCAGACCGCGCACGTCATTCCGGCATCCGCCAGCATGTTGGCGTATTGGCGGGCAAATTCGTTGACACCAAAAATCGTCGGCAGGAGCAAAACGCCGCCGGTGGCACCGCCCGCCGGCTCCGCGACGTAGCCAAACAATCGCGGCCCATCCAATGTTCTCGACTTGCTTGCCGTACCCACGCTGCTCCCAACACGCCCCTCGAATAGAGTGTAGCCGATTACATTAGTCAGGCTTGATGCTACCCGCCCGGATCACCTTCGCCCACTTTTCGGTTTCGGCCGCGACCAGCATGCCGAACTCCGCTGGCGAACTCGGCATCGTCGTCGCGCCCAGGTCAGAAAACCGCGCGATTATGGCCGGATCCGCAAGTGTCGCGTTTAGCTCCTTATTGAGCCTAACGACAATGTCCGCCGGCGTGTCCCGCGGCACACCGATTCCGTAGAAGTTGCTCGCCTCAAAGCCGGGCACGGACTCGCCGACGGTAGGAACGTCAGGAAGCGCCGGAGAGCGTGTTTCGGTACCCACACCGATGACGCGGATTTGGCCGCTCTTGATGTACGCCATGGCCGCAGAGGTGGTCAGGAACAGGACCTGCACCCGCCCCCCAATCAGGTCAGTGACCGCCGGAGGGCCTCCGCGATACGGCACATGGACCATTTCCACTCCGGTCATCATCTTGAATAGCTCGCCCGCCACGTGGCTGACACTGCCGTTGCCGACCGATGCCATGCTGATCTTGCCTGGATTGGCCTTCGCGTAAGCGATGAATTCCGGGACCGTCTTGGCGGGAAACGAGGGATTCACGAGCATGACATTTGGCTCGCGATTGACGCCTCCAATCGGAGCGATATCGCGCAGAAAATCAAAATTTAGCTTTTCGTAAAGTGTGGCGTTGATCGCCACCGGCGGACCAACCCACAGCAGCGTGTAACCGTCGGGCGCAGAACGCGCGACGCCCTCCGTTGCGATGTTGCTCGCAGCACCCGGCCGATTTTCGACCACGACCGGTTGCCCGAGCCGCTCCGACAGCAGCGGCGTCATCACACGTGCAACGACATCGACCCCACTACCGGCCGGAAAGCCCACCACGACACGAATCGGGCGCGCCGGATAGGCTTGCGCCCATGCGACGCAGGAGACGGCGGGCAGCGCGGCCGCACCGCCGGCCAGACGCAAAAACCTACGGCGGGGTATCTTCATGACCAACCCATTTGCCAGTGTTCGAGACTTGGGCACTCGGGAGCGGCGCCTTATAGCTGTTTGATCTGCACCTTGCGGAATTTCACGGTGCCTTCGCCGTACTGAAGCGCGATCGGGCCTTCGGTGTGCAGGCCGCTGCGGACCTGCGAGACCTTCTGGCCGTCAAACATGATGGAAAGATCCCGGCCATTGGCTGTGATTTCCATCGTGCTCCACTTGCCGCCAGCCTTCGGCATCGGGTTCACCTCGGCATGATAGACGATCGCGCCGGTGCCGTAGCTCGGGTCGGGCCGTGTATCGAAGATGTTGCACTCGTAGCAGGTCTTAGCGCCGGGCTTCTTGGGGTCCTCGCAACGGATGAAGATTCCGCTGTTGGCATCGTTGCTGACCCAGAACTCGGCGCGGACCTGAAAGTTCTTGAAGGACTGTTTGCTCACCAGGAAGTGAGTCTTCTTGGGGTCTTTCTTGGTAGCCACAAGCGAGCCGTCCTCGATAGCGTAGCTCACCTCTGGCGTGGCGGCGGCCTCCCAGAGATCCAGGTTCTTTCCGTCGAACAACGTGATCCAGCCGTCCTGAGCAACGGCAGTGCCCAAATACTGAAGCGCCCCAACACCAGCAAACAGCAGCGCTATAACGAATGTCGTCCCGCGTTTCATAATGTTCTCCCTTTGCTTTTTGTCAGAATTTCCCCGTCCAGTCCTGAATTCATGCTCATCTTCGCGCCTGTCCGCTGACTTGGCAATAAAACGAGGCATCGGCGGTGGCCTGACGGATTTTTTGTACCAGCGTGATGGAGAGATTATTGCATTTGCGCGGCCTGATCTAGTGCTGTGATGAACGGGTTCATTGTCTGTGGCGCAGGTGGCCTGTATCCGAGCGAAGAGTGCGGTCGAATGGTGTTGTAGTGCT